>NZ_JAVFHT010000017.1:0-81181 GCF_031470375.1 Paenibacillus glufosinatiresistens | reverse complement strand
CATACCGGTCTTGATCGATATATTCTTCCCGCCTACCCCGCTGATCCAACAGTCCATACTCTCCGAGTTCCCGGTATGTCCATTTCTCCTCCACATGAAGCCGAATCGCCTCTAACTTCAGTTCTTCTGAATATTGTTTGAGCTTCTGCCCTTTAAACGCCATAAAAATGCACCCCTTAGATTTTATCGGAATAACCAGGGGGTTTTTCCAATGTCTATTCTAAGGGGTGCACTTCAAGATAGGGAGAGAATTTTGGAGGTGTTTTTTTGCGTTAACCCATAAAACCGGCAGAAAATTTGCTGAGGCGCAAATTGTAAGGCTTAGAGCATAGCAGATAGACAAGGTACTTCTTTAAGTCTTGTATACGTTAAACCAACTTCCCAAGCAGGAAGGATACAAATACATAGTGACTAGGGCAGCATCTACATCCCTTGATGTACCAGAAGGTGATAAAAGGGAAATTGTAATGCCATGAGAGAGTCCCGCATGAGAACGCCTTCTGATAATGCTCCAATTGCTGTGAATCGACAAAAGCCTCCTTCGGGGTACATAAATCATTATATAGTACAAAGAACTCGTAGAAGCCCGTTTACGCAACTTTCCGACAAGCGTGACCTGCCCAGCTCCTATTGCCCACATGCTGCAAATACAGGCTCTTGCGAGTTTTTCCAAAAACTTGCCCCTACTTATGATACGGTTCTCCGTATCGGTTGATATGGTAAACTAAATGACAAAGGGAGGGGCAAATGCCTCTCCCTATTCTTCAACTAATGAGGTACTTTAAAAACAAATTTACTGCAGATGTCTCCTACAGAGATTGTATAATCAGTGAGAAGCACCTGCCCACAGTAGGTAAAAGGCATATGGTGCCTTTCCCGATAAAACAAAAAAATCTCATCATCTGAAGACATTGACAATTTTAGTCTGACATCATTCTGATGATTTCGTTCACCTTCCATGTAGAGTATGCCTTCCTCCAAATGGTCAGCATATTGAGTCAAACTCTCTTGTTTATATCTAGTGACAAACAAGATTATTTTATTATCTCCCTTTGGGGTAACGATACCCCTACTGATCGCATGCCAAGTTTTATACCCCCATAAATTCGCAAGAAACGGCCTGTCATATTCCTGATGAATGACTAGATCGTCAAGAAGCACTTTGCTCCACCCCCAGTCTTTCTACTTTTGGGTTTCGTTAGGTTTATTTCCTATTTGATTTGCAAGAGTACTACATCTTGTTTGAGCGTTTCTCTTAAGCTCACATTCCCAAACTATCAACACTCTCCAACCCATAGCCTGTAAAGATTGCTGGTCTTGCTTATCGCGGCTAATATTGCCTTTGAGCTTCTTGGTCCAATAGTCAATATTAGACTTAGGAATACGGTAGTATTTGCAACCTTCATGGCCATGCCAGAAACATCCATGTATAAAGACAACTGTCTTATGCTTTGGCAGAATAAGATCGGGTTTCCCAGGCAGTTTCTTATGGTGCAGTCTGTAGCGAAAACCCTTGCTGTGCAAATACCTCCTAACCATCATTTCAGGAGCAGTGTTCTTTGACCTTATTTTTGACATCATCTTGCTGCGTTCTTCTGTTGTCAGTGTATCCACCATCAGCAAGTCCCTTCTGCACGTTGGATAGCCCACTGCATGAATCCAGCATTTCTGCAAGCTTAGCAGCAATAGCCCTAGCCATGATTGGAGGTACTGCATTACCTACCTGCTGGTATTGCGAATCCTTGGTTCCTACAAACACATAGTCATCAGGAAAAGATTGCAGCCTGGCTGCTTCGCGGATGCTTATTGCTCTCGAAATTATTGGGTGAATCCACATTGATTTGCGTACATTTGTAACTGTTCCAGAAGGCTTGCCATACTCAAGTCTTAGATATATAGAATTCTGTGTTCTTTCTGGCCGAGTATACGTATTCTCAATTAAGCTGCGATCTAGATTATGGAAGTTCTGCCCTTGGCCCAAAGCTTCAAAACGTTTTTTTGCAGTCTCTCGCGTTTCCGTAGCAACATGGTTGCTTAACACTGTCGTGTTGCGTAACAGCCGCGTAAGATCTGTTGCTTGAAATTCATTATTCAGCGGGATAGGAGCATCCTCTGTATTAAAAACCGGAGCTATTGGCTCCAAATCCTGAATCGCATCAAATACAGTAAGATACTCTGCTTCTTTATACACTCTTGCAGGCAGTTCTGGTTGGATATGCAGGTCTTTTCTTAACCCAACAGCAATATATCTTTCACGAAGCTGCGGCACCCCAAACCACGCAGCATTAAGCACACCATCATCAATGCGATACAATTGCCCGAGTCTTTTGCCAATGTAATCAATAACCGAGTATGAATCGGCCTCAACATATACGCCTTTTTGATCCATCTTCAAAGAGTGTACAGCTATGCTGTTATCCAACAGTTCTTTTGCATGCATCATCAGACGTTGAACATTGAGATAATCCAGTATTTCATGTTCCGCCTCTTGAAATGAAATTTCCTCTCCAGCATATCTAATAAATGCATTAAGGGAAGCTTGCTCGAAATTAACATACTGTCGTGAAATTGCTTGGCTTCTTCGTGGCAGTGCTGAAATGTGCTTTATACATTGCTTACCTTTGCTGAGAGCCTTCTCTCTTGTCTCTTCCTTCTTAGAGTTTTTATGCAACATTCTTAATGCATAGAATTCCTTGTCAGGCAAAATCAGTTCATTTAAAATAGCCGGATCAAACAAATACTCATTAATATCGCTTACAGGACATAATGCATCTAAAAGACAAATTGATTCTTTGGATGTAATAATCCCAAGTTGCTTGAATTCAATCCCATCATTATGGGTACAATAAAATCGATGAATATCTGACTTTAGCATTCGAACATTTTCCATCACAAAAGCTTTTGGTCTCAGATTAAGAATTACTTCAACATACTTCTTTACCAAACTATTATTTTGACTAATGATATGATTTCGTTGACGATTTGCATTTGAGAATCCTTGGCAAGGAGGGCCTCCAACAACAACATCAAATTCCCCATAAGAACGCCTGAAAGAGTCATAGTCAGTAATATCCAGGATATCGCTCAGAACTTCTGTATTCTCATGGTTGCGTTCGTATGTTGCTTTTGCATAGTCGTTTTTTTCAACCGCAACAGCAATATCATATTTTCCAGACTGCATAAAACCCAAACTCATACCGCCAGCACCTGCAAACAAATCTAATAGTCTATACACGTTGATCCACCTCTTTTCAAGCGTCCTTCCAACCTTCAATAATAATCCTTTCAAGCAAAGAAAGCAACTTTTGGCTATGAATTGAGTTTGGCAACTTCGCAGGCATGTTGCAGGCTAATTTTAAAGCCTCAGATTCTGTGTGGTGAGGAATCCGCTTTTCAAGAATAAACGAGTGCACTTTTTTCCAGTAGTCAGCCCCATACTTAACCACTCTTGTCTGTGCCTCAATGCCGCTGACTACTTTCTGATCTTTACGAGCTCTGCGAATCTCTGTTTTTTCATCTCCTGAAGCAATAAGTAATGATTCTATTTCTGGATCAAGAGTAATATTTAAGTCTTTGACTCTTTTCCAACAGGCTTCTCTCTTGCACCACTGGGTTACATTAGCAACAGCTCTTGAAGGATCTGTAATAGTATCCAGCACTGCTTTAGAAAGTTTGTTTAACTGATTTGCAAGTGCTTTTGGGACTTCTTGTTTATTCCAAATAACCTGTAAATCCATAACATGTGTCGGATATTGAACTTTTAACAAATAGGCCAGTAGGGCAATAGAGTAAGTTACAATGTTGGCACGATACCCATGCTCATACCATGGCTGTTGAGTTACCAGCATTTCGACATTTTTAAATAAAATATAAAGAGCTATAGACTCTTGAAAAAATCTTTCATTAAAAGACTCCTCTGAGAGTTGCCATGCATCATCAATCCATTCAGCGAACTCTCTAAAATTGGACTGAGCCCCTTTGCTGACAATGTGGGGCAATTCTCTCCATGTATTGCGAGCTTTTGCAAGATCCGTTTTAGTAATAAGCTGATGCTTTGGATTTTGTGTAAGGAAGCGATTGCGTTCGGCCTTAGTCATACGCATCTGAGTTTGAAGATATTGCCCTCTCGCACGTTCATAAAACCAATGTGTATCGTGTTGAGAGCCCCCTGTTGCTGGAGCAAACATTCTTCGTGAAATCTGTTCCATTCGTATATGAAAAGGATGAGTTGAAAAGAAATCAGCATCGCTGACTTTGTTTTGACTGTTTGATGATTTTGAGATTTTTTGCATTAAGTTATGAGTTTCATCAGACTCCGCATTTATTTCAGTAAGTTTCATTTGTACACTAATCCCATCAAGATTAGCTTTGTCTTTATAACGTGCACTTGATAGCGAGGCTGTTGTTTGCCCTCCATTAATAATTTGAAAATCCTTAACGTTGGTAATAAACTTCCCCTCAGGTTTTTCTTCTACTATTACATCTACTGCTGTAGCAGCAATTCCATTGTTGAATGCAAAAAACATTTTAGGAGAAGCAAGAATTGTCTCTCGTATCTTTTTGTTTACTGCTACCTTGGTGCTCAAAAATGACCGCACATTGCCCTCAAGTAATTGCGAACCAAAATAATCATATATATCAGCCACCACTGAACCAGGAATTACACACAAAAAGGAACGATAGGAATTGTCTCCAAAATTGCTCGCATCAAGACAAGGAATCCCATTAGTAGTATATTGTGTAAAATTAATCTCAACACTTTCACGGCCAGACTCTGCCAGAAACATCTTATAAAGACGCTCAACATCCCAGATCTGAAACTCTACGCTTACTCCCTCGAACTCCTTGACCGGGAAGCTTTCAATTCGGCCACTCATTAATCCATCAGTAAACAGCAGAACACGATACTTCCGAATCCGTTCCTTATTAGTTCTCAATATATCAACTAAATCTGCAGCCGAACTGCTTATCTCTATTTTATCACTCAATTTATTATTGAAAGTCTCTTCAATAAAACGAAGAGGCCACTGAAATATTTGCTCTGCTTCAGACCGAGTGAGCGTCCTCTCAGCATCGTCACCAAGATAGTCTGCCACAATAAGATTCATTGTATGATCAAACTCATCCAGTGCGTATCCATCAATTCTCAACTTTCGGTTCCGTAATCCCGAACCTAAATAGAATGAGGCCTCAAAATCAGGAAGCACTTCAGCATTTACAAGATAGTTTGAAACAATCCCTACAAAAGCAGCACTTGAACCCTCGCCATAGGCTGCAGCAGTTGAACGAACATCTTCAAGAAACTCTTTTCTAAAATCCTGCAGATCCATATGGCCCTCCAAATCTAATCATTGAATTCTCCAACTCTCAATAGCCGGTATACTAATATTATAGCTTGCTGATGCAATTTGAGGTGGGACATTGCTGTTAATCAGTTTAGGAAAACTGTCATCTACTCTATAGCTCTGAATTCCGCCTAGTCTATACCAGTATTCTTTATATTCTAATGAGTCTATGAACCCTTTTCCTAATAACTTGTCGTTGAACAAATCAAGAGTTGCTGGATTACTCTTCAAGACACCTCGTATATCATCCGCTTTGCTCAGCAAAGTAAAAGAACTAGAAGAGTTGGGAGCTGTTATATCAATAAAGTATATTATAAGCTTCCCAGAGCATGGTGCTTTTAATTGTTCAAGTGAAGAGATCGATACAGACTCTGAACCAATTCCAGTTGCCTTGACTTCATGCCAGGTAGCTGAAAAAACAAAATCTTGATCTGCTCCTTCAGGCCCCATCCAGCTCTCAACTGCTTCATGCATAGGAATTCCATCTAAAATGCAGTTTTGCAAGTGGATTAACTCCCCCAAAAGTCCCTTCCTTTCTGAATCACTCAATAATCCTTTGCTTTCCTGCTCCATTAGTTTTGACCATTGCATATACCGTTTTGCAACAAATTTGATTCCTAACACTGAGTCGCATTGGTTCCTTGATGATTCAATTAAATCGCAACATAATCGAATGAACACTTCTTCATTTTCTTGACGAACTAAACGAAAGGTCATTGTCCATTTTCCATCACCGCGGCTTCCGACTGAAGATATAATTGATTTGGACGATGGCAAAATTTCCGGCTCATAGCTGCAAACTATTAAAAGAGACTTCTGATTAATATCTTCATAACCGATATGCCAATCCAGGGGATGAGTGCCGTCTATCCTTACATAGGACTTGGCGTATTGAATAATGCTGTTCCATTTATCAAGAAGCTGTTCATTAGTCACCATCGTTATCATCCTCATCATCGACATCCATCCAGTTGCTTATATCCACCATATTTACTACGTAATTTGCTGTTTTTATATAGCCATTCCCAGGAAACCCAACCCCAATGGCATATAATGTGTCAGGAATCTTAGGATTGATTGGAGCATCCTTCTTCCCAGTGCTTTTCAGTACATGCAGCATTAATATAGGTTTTCGATCCCCTATGAGATATGCACTATCAGGAATATTATTTGATTTACCCTGATTAAGTTGTCTAAATCTCTCCTCAGCTTCCTTGATTTCTCCTTTAGTAAGCCCTGCCTTTGTACAACCTCCAGATCCTACTCTAACTTTGGTTCCCATAACCTTGATCATTCCATTTGCTTCTTCAACATAACGTTTTTCCCTTTTTATTTTGATTATTCCATTAGCACCTTCAAGTTCGAAATCATCTGAATCAGAGCCGAAAGGAATAAATACATCCCATTCAGTCATTCCTGAATTCTTTTCAATATACTCAGCCAGAGCCTTTCCTTGAAATGACATATGCCAAGGATGAGTCTCAAAACTGTAAAGCAATTCTACAATAAGATCTTTGTGAATTCCGCTCCACATAAGCCCAGCTTGCTCTACGCTACGTCTTGAGCCTGCTGTATCTAAATTTGCCACAAACAACTTAAAGGCACGCTCGTTCGCTGCAAGAACATCGGGCTTGGATTTTAATCGCGGTGTCTCCAGCAATTTTCCGGTTACAGAGATCGGTCTACTAACCTCCGTCGCTGTTCTCATTTTATTTCTAGCTGTAACAATAAGTGATTCAGGATGTTTTCTTACTCTTAGGCCGAAGTCCTTCGGTGTAAGATTATACTTATTCATTCTGCTAATTTCATCTTTTAACTCATTTGCTGCTGCGGTAATATGTCCATACCAATCAATTGCATCGGAAGACATCCATACTTTGAACAAGTCGCTGTAATTAGGACGATAGCCGAACCATCTCGCCATTTGCAAAAGAGTATCGTACATTTGAGAATTGCGATAAAAATAACTAGTACAAAGACCTTCGAGTGTCAACCCCCTTGATAGGCTGTTGCCCCCAACTGTAATAACGCGTAAGCCGTTATCCTCATAAGCATCATAATTTAAGCTGGCTGCTCCCGTTTTCTGGTTGACTGCTCGAATTTCTATTGGAGAGATCGCTTTATGCAAGTAGGTGGCAAGCAAATCTCCCCATGACAATTCGGATTTCTCCCCCAGATGATATTTTTCCCAAATTTGTTTTAGCATCCTTAACGAATTTATCTTCATAGCCTGTACCTCATCAAGGGCACCATAATTCTGCACATCAGATTTAACTTGTTCCAGCCAAACTATTATTTTCTCACGTATTCTAACCTGGACATCAGTAAATCGGCTTACATTAATAAGCATTGAGCGATGATCCTTACTATCTCCACGAACATCTCTTACTGCATTAATTAACAAGAAATAACCCATTGCTTCATATAAGCTTGGCGGCAGCTCATCAACAACAAGATCCTTCTTGTGCTTAAATGGAAAGAACATTTCAATTTCATCAGTATCTATCTCTTCTATATTTTTTTCATGGGTACCGACATCTCCAAACATAGCATTAGCACCAATATAATTTGTTGGAGGAGCCAACAAATAAATAAAGTCTTTTGGAAATAAATCATCACCTACCATGTCATCATCATTTTCAGGATTAATAAAAATATTGGCAAATGGTGTAGCTGTAACACCTACATATGTGGCTTGATAAAAACGATTTAATATTGAACGTATTGCCGCATTAATCGCTGTAGGATCTTCCTCTTCCTTTTTTGTGTTTACTGATGCATTATCAGCTTCATCGTCAATAAGAAGTAGGGGCAAGTCTATTTTTCCAGAATTATCCGCATTATTGGTAAAAAGCCAGCTCTCCAGATTTTTAAGCACTGATTTATTCTTCTTCACAACAAACAAGGCTGGTTCACTTATATTTCTCAAGGTCAGATCGTTGCTGTTCAGAATACTTGTATTGAAATCATACAAGACGGACGTAAAGGCAGATATTCGCTTGGAGGAATCAATTTTTCCTACACCATCAAATACATTCTTTACTTCCTGCTTCCCCTTCAATCGCAATAAATCTTTACTCAATCTGCCTGCAAATTCTTTATCCAACCGCTTCTGAGTTTGCATACGCAGATTTTCCATCATACCAGCTAAAACAATAATCACTTTATATCCGGTATCTGCCGCTTTATTGCAGATAGCAGTATAGTTAACCGTTTTACCAGATTGAACATCCCCGAGTACCAATCCTCTTCTCTGCCATGGTTTCTTGCTTTGGGGATCTCCAAATTGATCTACAATTTCATTAGATACTATTTCTAAGCTGGCTGTCACTCCAGTATTCCATCCCTTTACATCCTCCAAGTATCGTTTAAACCTGTTCCAGTAATAGAAGTCGATTTCTGCTCTGCGGCCTGGAAGCCAGGATTGATGATCGCTATTTTTATTTGAAATATAAACACCGACATCCATTTGTATAACCAAAGCCGCCTTTAAATTTCTCATAATTTGATCGAATTCCTCGTCTGCTATAGGAAAAGCTTCGCGTAAAACCATGGCTTCTGTTATGAACTCATCTTCACTTGGAGGAGCATCAGGATACTTTGTATTAATTGCAACTGAAATGAATCGCTCCAACATTTGGGCTGCTTGACTCAACATTTATTCAGCCTCCTGAACTAATTCAATTAATATTTGCGGATATTGATTAAACGGTTCTGTGTTTTCAAGCCTCTTCAGCATCTCATCTCTTTCCTGTATATTTCTGCATACAGATAGAAGTTGCTTTAAGAGTACTGACAATTCACTCCTGGATATTTCATTCTCATTTAAAATTCGCTGATCATTTGTCATATCAATGTATAACTGGTTTAAAGGTAGTCCATTCTCGATTTGAATCAAAAGTTTCTCTAATAATCGCTTCTCTATGGTGGTACTAGAATTAAGCATTTCAATCAAAGGGTAATCTCGGTTGATTCTATAGATAACTCCTCCTTCTCGAGTTTTCATCCTATCCCACACATGAATTTGAGAGTCATCAGTTTCCTTCTTCCCCCTATATGTCCAAGTCCTAGCACTGCTTTCGGATATTTTTCCAATAATCCCCGCCAAGTTTTTACGCACAATCTCGGGAGGTACCGCAATTGACTTTTTAATATCCAGCGTCCAAAGATAATCAAGAGAGTTAGGAATGTCAACACGAACACGAGAGAGCTTTGATAGATCTCCTTGACGCATCAAACGAAACCACGTGCCCCAAACAAGCAACCTTTTATTGCGATACACATAAAATCCTTGAAGTCTTCTAAGGCCATCCTTCCCTCCTAGCATGTTTAACTCTACTTCGGAGAGCTGAGAAATATGAGGCAAGGTATAAGGCCTCACCATAACTTTATGTCCGTCAATTAAAATGCTTTCGTCATCCATAACTTGTGTGCTTCTATCAGCTAAAAAAGGATCTATCGGTTCAATCTTTACCTTGTTGATCCAAATTTCAACCTTTTTGATTCCGGCCTCTCTCCCCGCTAGATACCGATGAAATACAAGGGATAAGTGTCCCCGAACAAGATCCATGTATTTACCCATTGATCTATCGAAGTTGATCTCTGCTACGCTCAGTCGATCTAATACTTGCCAGACTACCAAGGTCCCTGACTCATTCTCTTTCAAATCTTCAACATGCGGAATATCTGTTATATCCTTTAAGCTGAAGATTTTTAGGGACCAGTCATTTGTTGATTGAATAAAATCCAAATCCCACTGTGCCGCGACGATCTGACTTTCCTTTTTACTTACAACAGTAAGTCTTCTACATTGGGACATGGATGCAGTTTTCAATCCTAGTCCAAATCTCCCTAAGTCGCCTATTGCCCGATCATCCAATGGATTTCTACTGCCATACCTCATAGCGTTCTTTAATTCATCTTTATTCATTCCTTTGCCATTATCCAGTATTGCAATATAAGGTTCTTCAACGGGGAAAAACATAATGTTTATTTTAGTGGCATTTGCAGTAATACTATTATCTATTATGTCAGATATTGCCGTTTCTAATGAATAGCCAATTGCTCGGGTTGCCTCCATAAGAACTGGTGCATATGGTGGTATAGAAATGACCTCCATACTTGCTTTCCCCTTTCCTTAATGCAAACATCAACTTGTTCTATATCAGAATAGTTCGACAGAATTTCCCATATTCCTGTTCTAAAGACCCAATACTTCACTACTATTTCAATTCTTCTTCTGTTTATCTATGGATCACTACATATTGATTTAAAACCCTTCCTACATAATTCACTAACTGCTTCTAACCCAAAGTATAATGATATACTTAAGCATATTGATGAAATGAGGTCCTAATATGAAACTCACAATATACACAATCAGCGATAAGATAGAGAAGTTCTATCTTGAAGCTATAAAAGAATATGAAAAACGGTTAGGCCGATACTGCACGATTAAATGGATTCATCTCAAAAGGGACGATCAGCTTGAGAAAAAACTTCTTGGCGACAGCAGCTATAAAATACTTTTTACCAACACCGAGGAATTGCTGTCGTCAGAGGAGCTTGCGGGGAAAATTAACGATCTAGGAGTTTCGGGGAACTCGGATGTCTCCATTATTATTGGCTCAGAAATCGCTCAATACGATGAGAAGCTGACGCTGAGTAAAATGGAGATGGATACAGGACTCAAAACGACTGTTCTGATTGAACAGCTTTATCGAGCCTTCCGCATCATCCACAATCATCCTTACCATAAATAACCGACTCTAAGAAAAATAAAGAGAGCAGCCGATGTCACAGCATGCTCTCTTCATTATGCACTTATCCTCCCGCCTGCCGGCGACCTGCTAATACAATAACTGGTACGATAGACCATTTCATGTACGTCGTACCATATTCCGATTATGGTTCTTTATCGCTGCGGATAAACCCTCTCAAGCTTTCCTCCTAGCAGATCGTATTATTATGGAGGATTTCCATCATTACGATGTCGCGGCATCTCCACATCCATCCTCTGTCTTCTTATTAAGCGATGTCTTCTACGATTTGTAACATTGTAATATCGTTTTTATGCATTTTCCTCGAACTTGTAATTACAGAAACGGCATATCTTCGCTTTCGCCTTTATGATCTCCGCACATTGGGGACATTCTTTAGTGCCATCGTTGCTGTTGTTGTATTGCTTGAGCGTTTCAACCTCGCTGGTTATCAGTTCCTGTTGATTAAGCATATGCTGCTCATAATTTCTCTTGGTTTCATCTATCAGGGTCTCGTATTGATTGTGTTCCAGAATGATTTCATCTCGCAAAGCATCTATCTCTGCCCTCAGAGAATTTTTCTTCACTTCTGCTTCCTGCTGCCGCTGCTTGGCTTGTTTAATCATCGCCTTGGCCTTTCGCTTCCATCCAAGTCCAAACAGGAAGATGACAATCCCAAGTACAGCAACGCCAACTACAGCAGGAAGGAAATCACGTACAGCCTCCTCATCAACAAGCCCGCTTATTACGCTGAAGAAAAAAACAAGAGTGCCGACAGCTTTAGCGAATGAACCGAAAAAGCTCAGCAGACCGCCGCCGACTTCGCTTCCTAACGCTACGGCTTTATACTGTTCGTATTCCTTCTCCAATCCCTTGAGTTTGGCTTTCATCGGCCCTGTCTTGAGCTTCAAATCCTTCTCAAACTGATCCATCTTCATCCTGAAGGCGTCAGAGGTGTTAATCGTCCTTATAAACTGCTGCTGCATACGCTCGTTCAATCCTCCTGTATCTACAGATTGATCCGTCGAATCGAATGGTTTCCGGCATCGAATAGAATGATGTTTCCTGCTTTATCAAAGGCTATCTCATTTATAGACTCAATGGGATTGCCGTCGTTATATATCAAATCAGTACCGCGAACAAAATAGTTCAGATTGCCTGCTGTATCCATCTCGTACACAGTATCTCCGCTCGAAAAGTAAAACTTGCCGTTATACGATGTGATGGACTCCATTTCAAATGTGTTGATCGTCTTGATCACTTTAATCTTTCTTGGGAAAAGTTGAATAGCGTTCAGCGTCCGCGTTCCGGCATCCAGAATATAAATTGCCTGATCATTGTATACAATTGCTGATTTTCCGCTGAAAGCACTGCTGCTCCCTTCCTTGGTGCTGGCGATGATTTTGCTCTGCTCGCCCTTTTTGGCTTGCAAAATATAGCTATCAAGTACTTTATTATTGTCGTCGCGGGATACGATGCCATACAGCACTTCATCTTCACGGATTGCCTGTACAAAGCTGAGATAACTTTGATACTCGAATCCATCATCATTTCCATACGCAAACAGATCAACAGATGGCTGCACCTGATGCAAGCGTGTATCCGCAGTCGCAGAGAAGTTGCCTCCTGAGAGATAGATTGATCCAACAAGCACCTTATCTGCCTGATAATTGTACGCCAGCAGTTGCTGCTTGCGGTTCTCCCTGTCATTCAGAGGATAAAGGTCATCAGGCTTGTTGTCGCTCGTATTCAACGTGCTGACAGTGCCATTAGCAGAAGTGAATTTGCGGATGCTTTTGTTTTGGCTGTTCAGGAAGTAAATATTGTCTGATTTATCAAGCACCATACTGTCGATATAACTTATCTTTGCCTGTGAGACAGGGCCATCTGTATTCCCGGCTCCAGTGCCTCCAACCAGAGTATCAACAGTGAATTTATCGGACTGCCCCGGCTTCTGAGAAGGAACTGGCGTACTTGGTGTTTGATTGTTCAACGAAGGTGTTGGTGATGGTGACACTGGCGTAGTTATATCTTCACTTCCCCCTCCGACGTCCTTGTTATCGTTTCCGTACTGATAAGCTCTCCAGAGAAGTACGGCGGCCTCGGCACGAGTAACTGTCGCTTGAGGGCGGAAAGTCTCATCCTGATAGCCGGACACCAAACCATTCTCGATAGCGATGGCAACATAATCCTTGGCCGATTCAGAAATTCCCTTATAATCCTTGAACATTGCTTCCAGCGTACTGTGGTCAGGCAGACGGCTTGTAGCATACCCTTTCAATTTGACCAACGCTACAGTGATATCTTCCCTGAGTGCAGGCTGGCCGGGATTGAAAACATACTGGCCGTTCGCTGTTCGATACCCTGTCATATAATCCTTTACAGCTTCAACAAACGGGGATGCCCAGTTGGTCGCAGAAACGTCGGCGAAGGATGAGTAATTTACTTTCTTCGCGTCAATGCCTGAAGCTGAAATCATGATCTTGGCGAATTCAGCCCGTGTAATCGTATTATTCGGCCGGAACTTGCCGTCAGGGTATCCGCTGATCACTTTGCGATTTACCATCTCTGCTATGTATTGATAAGCCCAGTTCGTATGAGGCAGATCGGAAAAGTTTACGCTTTGCTGTGTTGCTTCTGCATTTTGCCACTCCTCTCCATAGGAAGGTAAATCGGCAAACACAGTGGTTGCGATACTTGAAAATGATAATATAAACGCTGCAATGCTAAAAACAAGCTTTCTCATCATGCTTTGTATCCTCCTGTACATTTGTTTGATGCATCTATCACTTATAGATTTCATCAGGAATATTTTACAATAACCGATTCAAAAGGTCACTTATAAATGTACTTAATATGAACTTTAGTGGTGTTATGCTGATCATTCAACTCCTCTACGCTTTACTGTAGAGGTGATATCATGTCAGAGTTTGTGAAGCTGGTAGGCGAGAAAATCAGACTTGTCCGAAAAGCACAGGGAATAACTCAGGAGAAGCTTTCGGAGATGTCCGGATTAAGCGAAAAATATTTATCGGATACAGAGCGTGGAGTACGCAATATCTCGTTGGAATCTTTGGAGAAAATAATGCAGGCGTTGAAGATCAAACCTCATGAGCTGTTTCTTTTTGCAGATACAGAAAAAGCCGGAGCAGATAAGCAACAACTGATTGAAATGTTCCAGCCTCTACTCGCTGATCGCAATGTTGATGAAATTCAGTTTCTGCTTAGAATCGCCCAGGATTTTGTAGGTACATTCGAGAAGTCGGACAACCATTATACAGACTGAAAAATACATACATTTTTCCGAGGTACCACACCTTAATATAGCAATGGGGCGGTCTGCCGTTTCATGCCCCACCCCTATTTCCAAGGGCTGCTTTCTACTGTTATACAGTAGATCGCAGTCCTTTTTTTGTATTCATATAAACTGCTGCTGATGGCTTTCATTACTGAATATCATTTTACTCACACCGCCACAAAGCAGCAGCATACGCAGATTTGCCCGCTCAATCGACGAGAGGGCTATTTGTCGTTGCCTGACAGAGAAAAACATCATCGGCTGTGAGATGACGCCGGAGAAAGGAGGGGAATGCAGATGGTAATTAAGCAAGGCTTACCTGTGGAGATGGAGGAGTTGCTGAAGCAGTTGGTCATGAATGGAGGCATCCGTGTGGCCGGAACAGTGCTGTTTGTATATTGCCGACGGATGTATCAGGCAGACGAAGACACTGCCGCTCGCTGGATGATTGCCTATTTTCGCCGCGAGTTTCCACAGCAGTTGCAGCAGCACCAAGATCGTATCGTCAAGGCGTAATCTATCTTATTCAGAGAGGAAGATCGCACGATGAATTACATGGCATTCAAGGACAACGACTCCAAAGAGTATTTAGGATTTTGCGAACAGAAAGGATTCATCTACAGTGTGCAGTTGGCTAAGGGGAGATATGCAGTTGTTGCACTCCAAAACGGGCGGGCGACGGTATTGATTCAATTCACTGCTCAGCCACAGGGAACGCAGAAGAGAGTCTAATTGGCATTAGACTTTGGCAATGGAGTTGCACCCATTCCCGATCTTATATTGATAGGAATCATGCAGATGGCCGCATCGTCAGGAGACGAAAGCAGGCTATTTTTATTGCCTTGAAAGGAGGTGAGAAGCTTGGAGAAGATTGATCGCTTAAAGGTTACGAAGGCCAGTCTGAAGTCAGCCATCCAGATCATGGACAGAGAGGCTCATTTCAATACAGAAGACGGCAGACGGTACGCTCAGGCTCTTGTGAAGCTCGTCCTGATTCAGATGCAGATTGAGGAAACAGAAAAAGAAGCCGCCCGCATATGAGGCGACTCAAGAAAATAACCTTGTAATCATCATACCGAACAACATCATATCACGCAATGGGAGAAGTGGAATGCGGCTTCTCCTTTTTTGCGTTTACAGGAGGAAGCAAATATGAACCATTGGGATGAACTGAGTACAATCAAATCGCTGCTGGGTGATGCCCTTGCTGAAAAGCCCGGCTCCTATATTGTTGATGAAATTTTTGACCGCTTTCCCTCCATACGGGAGCTTGCCAACGCCACAGAGCAGGAACTGCTGTCTATTAAAGGAATCGGCAAGGTTAAGGCCCGGCAGATTGTCGCCGCTATGCAGTTGGCACAACGTTTCAGCAAGCCATCTTGCAGTCAGCCGCGAATCATCCGCAAGCCGCAGGATGCCGCCGATTTATTAATGCAGGAAATGCGTTATCTTCAGCAGGAACATTTTGTTACGCTGTTTCTGAATACGAAGAATCACGTTATCGGACAGCCGGAGACACTCTCTATTGGTTCCTTAAACGCTGCAATCGTTCATCCTGCTGTGGTATTTCGGGCTGCCGTCAAGCGTTCATCTGCATCCATTGTGGTCTGCCATAATCATCCCAGCGGCGACCCGACTCCATCCCCCGAGGACATCCAGATAACGAAACGGTTATCCGAGGCTGGCGACGTTATAGGCGTAGACGTACTGGATCATATCATCATCGGCGACGGTATCTTTGTCAGCTTGAAAGAACGTGGATTAATGTAGCTTGCTACTCTAAGCCTCAACCAAGGAACTGGGCCGCTCGCTGACGCTCGCGGCCCGACATCGGCGTTGTAGATAGACCACCCCTCCGCCCCTGAGGGGAACGCAAGGACTACTGCCCTTGCATCCCGTCACTCGCCGTGCGGCGTCCCTTGGCTGACGCCAAGGAATCTGCACAGTGTCGGACATGAAAGACGCCTGTCAAGCCTGTAATGAACTCGCTGTCGCTCGGACTTGACAGGCTGCTGTCTGAACGAAAACTACCTGTTCACTTATCGTCGTTTGATTTATTTTATGATACAATTTTCTTAGACATTTTCCTTGGTCGTTTTACTGGCACAATGCTGGTAGAGCGACTTTTTTTATCTTTAAATGAGTTTTTATGAATCTTCAACGGAGGAAGATATATGTCAGAAAATTTTATTTCATCTACATTCAGTATAGCCTTCAGCTTGCTGTAAATATGATGATAAGTTGTCTTTGTATAGCGGCTCTTGCAATAGCTTTTACCGTAAAGATTCATTTCTGTAAGAAATGCAATCAGCATACTCCTTGATCTTGTACTCTGGTTTGAACGATCTACTTCTTCTACCATTGCTTTAAATGATGTTTGAAGAATCGGCTTGCCAAGTCCCAGCAAGTCAATGCCTTCACCAAGAACCTTAACAGCAATCTGCGGGTCTAGCAGTTCTTTTGCATTTCTACTCTTACTATATTTTCTCATTTCGTCATAAGACAGTTCAACTTCATAACGAAGGATGCCTTCAGCCTCCTGTAGGTGCCGTAGTTTATCCGGATGCGGTGACTTCTGCCGGGTTTCTGCACGCTTGTCATAGAATTTGTGGATACTCCTGTTTTTCTTGGTATTACGCTGAAAAACAACTGATTCAAGGTACATGCCATTAGCTGCGTAGTAAGGAACGGTTTTATAGCCGCCAGCCTTCTGAGTGCGTGATAAAAAATTCATGTAGGACTGCAACTGATTGCCTACCCGGAAGTTTTTGCAGACGTGAAGCTTTTCTATCTCCCATTTATCGTAGCATGGTACTTGCGATAGGGTAACTCCGAAGGACTTAGCTATGAATCGACGGAGTTTTTTTAATGCAGGCTCCACCTCTCGCTGTTTTACTTCGTACACATTGCTGCCATGCAGATACCGGGGCAAGGATAACTCCAGCTTTAGCCATGACCTCTCTGGATTGTCTTCTTTGTAAGAATAAACAATACGGGGCTGTGTATCGTCATCCTTGGTAAAAAGCTCGCAGCGAACCATCCTGCGTCGCAATGTTGTTCTGACCTCAGTCCATGAAATGTGATTGATTTGGGCTTCTGTCAGAATTAGAGGAATGTCAAACTTGACCGTATCTATCAAGGTTCTCGCCCCCCTGAGTCCGTACTCCCGGATGGTTTCTGACCTATTAGTTGCTTGTTCACTACGATAGCTGCCAATCGAGATAAGAACTGTTCTTCAGCCAAGCGTTGACCGTTAAAATGAGCAATAATGCCCCCCTGATCCGAAATTAACGGCGTCTCATTTTCTTCATTGCTTCTCATGTCGCCACCTCCACTGATAGTTATTCTAGCCAAGGCTAGATATCTTGTCAAACTTAATTTATTGCTATATAATTTCCTTACCATACTCCTGAGAGGAGCATTAAAATTGACAAAAAGATTAATTACTCCGTTGGAATATCATCACCTCAAAGAAAATCCCTTGGGTGGCCGCATCAGATTCTTTCGTGAAGAAACAGGCAAGCTGAGTCAAAAAGAAATGTTCTCAACGAGAGCTATTAGCAAGCGAATTGGAGTATCTGCACCATCCATAACTGCAATCGAACGCGGGGAATCAAAGAATCCTTCCTTTCAACTTGTAACGGGAATGGCAAGAGAACTGAATCTGCCGATCGAGGTTTTTACTGATGAATTCTATGGCGAGGAACTGAAGCTATTTGAGATTGGTATTTCTGATGACATAAAAAGTACAGTTACTACTCAGGAACAAGCAGACCCCTCCCTGGCCTCAAACTTTCAATTCGGATGCTATGTCTATCAGCTTTTTCACGATGGATCCATGAGATTTGTTTACAGTAAAGGAGCAACCAACCCAGTAGACTATGCAGCATTCATTGAAAGCCTGTCTCGATTTGTGACTGAGATCGAACTGCATTCTATAGAGGGAGGCATACTAAATGCATCTGAATATGGCTTGCCCCCTATACAGCATGCCGCCGCCCTGTTCAGAGCATGTATAGAACACCCGGATGCATTTCCCCTGTTCCCTATAAAAGAATGGAATCAATTCTACAGTGATTTTCTAAGTAAATATGAGCAAAAGGAGGAAAAGCGGCATGAGCAAGCTTAAAGCGGTCATCTACGCCCGTGTAAGTACGGAGGAGCAGGCGAAGGAAGGCTTCAGTATTCCTGCCCAAATCGCAGAACTACAGAAGTATGCGAAGTTGAACAATTTCGAGATTGTGGAGCAATTCATTGACGAAGGAGTCAGCGGCAAGAGCATCAAAGGAAGACCTCAGCTTATTCGCCTGCTTAAGGGTGCTGAACAACAGAAGTTCCAGATCGTCCTGCTTTACAAACTGGACAGACTTGCCCGGAAGCTGCGTGATCAATTAGAGATCAGTGATACGCTGGTCAATTTCAATGTCAAGCTGGTTAGTCTGAAGGAGAACTTCGATACATCAACACCAACTGGCATGATGACTTTTCAAATGTTCGGCATGATTGCGGAACTGGAGCGAAGCAATATCATTGAACGGGGAAAGCTGGGACAGGAGCAAAGGGCACGCGAAGGAAAATACAATGGCGGCGTTGTCCTTGGCTATAACAGCATAAATAAAGAGCTTGTGGTGAACGAATCCGAGGCCATTATCGTCAAGAAGATATTTGATTACGCCGACCAAGGATGGGGCTTGAAGGCAATCACACGACGACTCAATGAAGCAGGGTACCGGTCCAAGCAAGGAAAAGCCTTCTCTACCAACGGCATCAAAACAATCCTGAACAACCCGGTCTACATCGGCAAAATTCGCTACAATCAGGTTGAGAACTGGTCTGAAAAACG
Organism: Paenibacillus glufosinatiresistens; assembly: GCF_031470375.1. NCBI lineage: Bacteria > Bacillati > Bacillota > Bacilli > Caryophanales > Paenibacillaceae > Paenibacillus > Paenibacillus glufosinatiresistens. Next base: position 61,936 of record NZ_JAVFHT010000017.1, on the reverse strand, counting down.
ACGTAAAGGAAAGAACGCCGACTTCATTATGACCGACGGTATTCATGAGCCAATCATCTCTCAGGAACTATGGGATAGAGTCCACTCCGAGATTCAGAAACGCTCCTACAAACCTTCCCGCTCGTTTACACCGTATATTCTTAGCGGAATCCTGAAATGTCCCGCCTGTGGGCACGGCATGGTTCCTGCACGCTCCAAGGGCGGCAGCGGAGAGCAGTATCGTTATTACACCTGCGGACAGTTTCATAATAAAGGAGCGAGTGTCTGCCGCTCCAACATGATCAAGGCGGAATATGCAGAGCAGCAGGTGATGGATGAGTTACATCGAATCGTCGCAAAGCCATATATTTTGAGAAAAGTTGTTGACCACATCAACCAACAGCGAGCAAATGCCGAATTGCCCTTGCTAGATGAAAAGAAGGTGGTTGAGCAGCAGATCGCCAAGGCTCAACGAAAGCTTAAAAGCCTGAAGGAAGGCATTATGAACGATCCTGACCTGGCCGACATCTTCAAGCCTGATCTGTTGGAAACACAATCCGAATTGCAATCACTCCAGAGACGCCTTGAAGAAATAACAGTTCAGGAAACACAGTACGATAACAAGCCTGTCGATTATGACTCACTGCATAACTTGCTTGCAAAGGTACAGGACGCATTAAATCACGCCGACAAAGATGAGCAGAAAGCCTTGCTTCGCCTCCTCATCCAGAGCATCCATATATCCAAGGACAAACCATCCAGAAAGGAAAGCCGCCGAATAGAGCGAATCATACTGCACTTTGATTTTACTATCGAATCGCTCCACAGCGACACGGCAGAGCTAGTAAGACGCACGGCCAAATACTGCGAATGCATTGCTCCTGTTCCTTCATCTGCATTGGATTATATGAACAACTTAACAGAAATCAGCTACGGGGACTTGATGAAGTCCCTTTTTATTTTACCCTTAAAGGCGATACGGTTCCCCCCGATTAATCTTCACCGCCCGGTAAATCTGCTCTGTCAGCACCAGCCGCATGAGCTGGTGGGGCAGCGTCATGCGCCCGAAGCTCATGCGCTGCTGGGCGCGGCGCATCACGTCATCGGAGAGGCCGTGGCTGCCTCCGATGACGAAGACGACATGGCTCGTCCCGTAGGTGCCGAGCCGGTCGAGTTCAGCGGCAAGCTCCTCGGAGCTCCAGAGCTTGCCGTCGATGGCGAGGGCGATGACATGCGCCTCGCCCTTGACGTGCGCGAGGATGCGTTCGCCCTCGCGGGTCTTGACCTGCGCGACCTCGGCGTCGCTGAGGGAGTCGGGCGCTTTTTCGTCGGGGACCTCGATAATCTGGAACTTCACGTACGGCGTCAGCCGCTTCGCATACTCCGCGATCCCGTCGATCAGGTACTTCTCCTTCAGTTTGCCTACTCCGATAATCTGAACCAGCATATGCAGCATCCTCTCATCTCGCTATAGTCAAAAACTCCATGCCGCCGGCATGGAGTTCTCTGTCTTAGACTACCAAATATTCCGCATTCTTCTCGCACTCCGCGCACTTGGCCGGCGGGTCCCAGTCCGAGAATTCCGTATCCTTCAAGTCGACCACGTCCGGGGCATCCTCATACTCGTCCACGAATTGGTCAATCGCCAGCTCCAGATGTTCTTTGCACACGACATACATGTAAGCTCTTCGCATCCCTTTCTTGTCCGGCGCGCCGGGCGCCGCTGTGTCACCTTTAGTTCTACCACATCCTCGGCCAAAAAGAAATGGCCGCCCGCAGGCGGCCATCCCGATTTATCCATTGCGGCCTGACTCGGCCAGGCCCGGACAACCCCGGCTTCCCGCCGGCCTGCGGACCTGGCCCGCCGCCGGGCGGACCGTCAACCCGCCGCGTTCAGCAGAATCTCCTCATCGGCGCCGTCCCGGTTGAACGCCTCGCGATCGAACTCGCCCTCGGAGCTCGCCACCAGCAGGGCCGTGACGGCGGTCCCGGTCGCGTTGACCGCGGTCCGGCCCATGTCGATCAGCGCTTCGACGCCGGCGACGATGGCGATGCCTTCAAGCGGCAGACCCAGGGCGGTCAGCACGACCGTTGTCGAGATGACCGCCGGTCCGGGAACCCCGGCCACGCCGATTGAGGAGATGATGCTGACCAGTACCAGCGTCACATAATCGGTGATCGACAGGTCGATGCCGAATACCTGGGCGGTGAAGACGGCCACAATGGCCGGCCAGACGCCGCCGCAGCCGTTGAAGTTGACGGAAGCCCCGAGCGGCGCGACGAAGCTTGCGATCTGCGGCGAGACGTGCAGCCGCTTCGTAATGACCTCCAGATTGACCGGCAGCGTCGCATAGCTGCTCCGGGTCGTGAAGGCGACGGTGACCGTCGGATACACTTTGCGGAAGAAGCGGATCGGGTTGACCTTCGCGACCAGCAGCACCAGTCCGCCGAAGACGAGCACAAAGTGCAGAATCAGCGCGGCATATGACGCCAGAATCACATTGCCCAGCTCCTGCAGCGTCTCCCAGCCATAGCGGGCGGTGATGCCTGCGATTAGAGCATACACGCCATACGGCGTCAGGCGGATGACGAATTTCACGACTTGGTGAAGCACCTGGGTCAGCGATTCGATCAGGTCGCGGACCGGCTTGACGGCCTCCGGCTTCTTCGCGCCTACCTTCAGAATGGCAACGGCCAGGAAGATGGCGAAGATCAGAATCGGCACCACCTTGCCGTCGGCCGCCTGGCTGATGGGGTTGGACGGAACCAGGTCCAGCACGACTTCAGAGAACGTCGGAATCTCACGGGCGGCAAAATCCGCCGGCGTCTCCTGCTGAATGCCGCTGCCCGGATTGAACAGCAGGGCAATCCCCAGGCCGATCAGGGAGGCGATGCCGGTGGTTCCGAGGAACCAGGCGAAGGTTTTGAAGCCGATTTTGCGCAGATACTCCAGGCTCGACAGCGAAGAAATGCTGTTCAGCACGAGGACGAACACGAGCGGTATGACCAGCATGCGGATCAGGCTGACGTAGATGCTGCCGAACGTCGAGATGGCATCGGTCTTCAGTTCCAGGTTCTGAAAGAGAACGCCGACCGCCAGCCCGATTCCCAGAGCCAGAATGACCCGCAGGCCGAAGCCGACGCGCTTGCGCGCCAAGCCGTACAGAAGACCGAAGATCAGCAGCGAGACGATGAACCCGTACCCGTTGGTCTGAATGGCATGCACCAGATTGTTGTCGATGTTCCCCATTGTTCCGCCCCCATTACCAAGTTAATTGATATGAATAATGAGATCAATTTAACGGGAATTTACGGTTTTGTCAACGCCTTGATTCAGCGGGATTTGGATTCCGGGCTGTCCAGTTGCCAGGGACGCTGCTCATACGGGCTGGAGCCTATGTCTCTCTCTTCCCTCTCAAAAAGCAGCTCCGCCCCGCAGGGCGGGCCTTCTTCTTCCCACGGTTCCCTAAGCTTGCGGTTTACCGGGCTTGGGACTGGCAGCTGCTCCATCCCCGCCTCCCGCCGTTCCGGCGCCGCATAGAAACCCCGGCGCTCCTCCAGCAGCCCCGCCTCTCCGTACTGCGCGTAGATATCCCGCCAGCGCTTCAGACATGCCTTCGGCTTGCGTCTGCCGATCAGATCCAGCTCGAAGCCGCCCCAGAAGAAAATCTCCTGCGGCATCATCCCGCCGAGGTAAGCTTGTACCGCCGCCAGCTTGAACGCCGGCGCATAAGTGATGCTCCTCTCGCTGACATGCAGCACGTTCGCATTGAGCGACAGCAGCCGGATTTCGGCGTCTGTGAATGTTTTTCGACCCATTCTGGTCCCCTCCTTGTGTTGGATATTCCCTCCTTCTGGATGGAATCTCAACACAAAAAGCCGCACAGCGAGGAAGCATCCCCGCCGTGCGGCCGGCCATCCGGCCGAGATTGAAGGGTCCTTGACGGACCGAAGCTAACAGCAAAGGGGTGGCCACACCAGACCGCGATAACGGAGTGACATCCTGGATCGGGACGTCGTGAATTGCGGCCTCATGAATCGGAACCTCCCGGACCCGTCCTGTCGGCGCCCCCGGTCAGGCCTGTTCCGGGATGAACCGTTCCGGGCAGTCCAGCTCGTAGAGCCGCCGGTAGCGCGGCTCGCGCTCCAGCAGCTCGGCGTGCGTGCCGCGCATGACGAGGGTTCCGTTCTCGACGAACAGCACTTCGTCCATGTTCTCCACACCCACGAGATGATGGGTGACCCAGATGACCGTTTTGCCCGCGGTCGCGGTGAACAGCGTAGCCAGCAACTCGCGCTCGGTGCGCGGGTCCAGCCCGACCGTCGGCTCGTCGAGCAGAATCACCGGCGTGTTCTGCAGCAGAATCCGCGCCAGCGCGATCCGCTGGCGTTCGCCGCCGGAGAAGCGCTGGCCGGCTTCGCGCACCGGCGTGTCGTAGCCCTGCGGCAGCGACGCAATCAGTTCGCCGAGCCGGGCCTGCTCCCCGGCGGCGGCAATCTCCGCGTCCGTCGCCAGCGGGCGGCCGAGCCGGATGTTGTTCGCCACCGTCGTGTCGAACAGATGCGGGCTCTGGTTCAGGACGGACAGCACGTCCGGAATCCGGTCGCCGTAACCGGCGGCATCCCGGCCGGCGATCAGGGCCCGGCCTTCCACCGGACGGAGCGCGCCCTGAATCAGCTTCAGCAGCGTCGATTTGCCCGCTCCGCTCCGGCCCAGGACCGCAATGCGCCGTCCCTGCGGCACCTCCAGGCTGAGGTCCCGAAGCGCCCATTCGCCGCCTGCATCATAGCGGTACGACAAACGCTGGAGCGAAATCGGTGCCGACTCTATTCGGGTAGCATTCGCCGCGGCCGTATCGCCGGTGTCTGCCGCCGGTTCGGTCTCTCCGGCTCCTTCAGTCCTTCTGGCTCCTTCCGAGCCTCTAGCGCTTGCCTTCTCTACGACTCTCCCAACCCTTTCCGATTGTTCCGTTCCTCCTGATCGTTCAGATCGTTCTGTTCCTCCTGGTCGTTCAGTGCCTTCAGATCGTTCAGTGCCTTCAAATCGTTCAGAGCCTTGCTCTCTTTTCGTTCCTGCCTTGTTGCTCTCTTCCCCGTCCGCTTCGGCTGTCTCAATGCTCTCCAGCCGCCGCAGCGAGTTGCGGTACTGCGGAATCTTCTCCACCGCGTCGGAGACGGGAAGGAAGGCGTCCGCCGCCGGGAAGACGACCAGGACGAAGGCCGCGATCAGCGTGCCGGGAATATTCCCGTCCGCGAATTCGCCCCCGGACCACATCAGCATCGACACCACCGCGATGCCGACGACGGCGTGGGCCAGGAACAGGCGCAGCCGGGCCCAGCGCCGCAGCGCTGCATCTGCCCGGGCCACCGTCCGTTCATCGGCCTCATAGGTCTCGACGAACCGGCTCTGGCGGCCGCTGATGACCCAGTCGCCCATGCCGAGCACGGCGTCGGTCAGCTTCTGGTAGAGCGCGTTGCGCTGCTGCTTCACCGATTCCTGGCGCCGGTGCGTCAGAAGCAGCGAAACCAGCGGCAGCACGGCGACCAGCACCAGAATGTACAGCCCGACAACGACCGCGAAGCGGATGTCGAACGTCCCGATGGCAATTACCGAGGCGGCGTACAGCAGCAGGGCGATAATGCTTGGAAATACGGTGCGCAGATACACGTTCTGCAAATATTCGATATCGTCGGCCAGCATGCCGAGAATGTCTCCGGTTCGGAACCGCGACGACAACAGCAGCGCCTGGGGCTCCAGAATCCGGTAGAGCCGCACGCGCATCCGCGAGAGCACGCGGAGAATGGTGTCATGGCTGACGAGCCGCTCCACGTAGTGGATCACGGCCCGGCTTGTGCCGAAGGCCCGAACACCGACGATCGGGACATAGATCAGCAGAATATTTTCCGGCGGAATCGACGCCTTCGAGATCAGAAAGCCCGACGTGTACATCAGCGACGAGGCCGAGAACACCGTCAGTCCGCCCAGCAGCACAATCAGGAGGAACCGTCCGAGATAGGACGAGACATATGGGGTCAGCCAGCTTTCCCGTTTCAATGCATTCCCTCCCGCTGTGATTGAATCAACCGGTAATATGCGCCCCTGCGCACCAAAAGCTCTTCGTGGCTCCCGGTCTCCGCCACGCTTCCGCCTTCCATAACGACAATGACGTCCATATCCTGCATCCAGTGCAGCCGGTGCGTCGCGAGAAAGACGAGCTTGCCCTGGAACAGCGGCAGCAGCGTCTCTTTCAGCTCGTACTCGGTCTCAATGTCCAGGTGCGCCGTCGGCTCATCGAGCAGCAGAACCGGCCGCGGGTTAAGGAGCGCCCGCGCGAGCGCCACCCGCTGCGCCTGGCCGCCGCTCAGCGCGCGGCCGCCGCTGCCGATCGGCTCGTCCAGCCCGGCAGGCAGCGACGCCGCAAGCGACGCAAGTCCCGCGCCGGCCAGCGCCCGGGTTACCGCTTCGCGGGAAGCGTCCGGCTCATAGAAGGCCACGTTCTCGGCAAGCGTGCCGCTGAACAAATACGGACGCTGCGGGATGTACGACACCTGGCGGCGCCAGGCATCGTCGGTCAGCCCGCTTAACCGGCGGCCGTCCAGCACGGCCTCGCCCCCGCTCGGGTGCAGGAAGCCCCCAAGCACGTCGATGAGCGTCGATTTGCCCGCGCCGCTCTCGCCGATAATGCCGATCCTGCCCGTGCCGGCAAAGCTCAGGCTGACGCCGGCCAGCGAAGCCGGGCCGTCCGTCTCGTGCGCCACGCCGACGCCGCGCAGCTCAAGCCGGCTGCTTGCGCTCCAGCGGTAATCCGCCGGGAGCGCGGGGCCGCCCGCAGGCGGCGCGGCGGTCTTGGATGCCCCGCCCGGCGGCTTCGCCTTGGAACCGGCCGCTTCCTCCGCTGCGGCCGCGCCTGCTCCGGCCGCACGCACGGCGACCGGCTCTTCGCCGAGCAGAACCGCCGTCTCCGTCTTCCGCTCGGTCAGTTCTTTCATCGCTGCTCCGGCTTCCTTGCCGTCCAGCGTCGCGTGGAAGTCTGCGCCCACCAGCCGGACCGGTAGGAAATATTCCGGCGCCAGAATAAGAACCGTCAGCGCGGTAACGAGCGTCATGTTCTCGTTCACCAGCCGCAGGCCCAGGCTGACGGCGACCGTAGCCACCGACAGCATCGTGAAGAAATCCAGCGCGAACGACGACAGGAAGGCGACGCGCAGCGTCTTCATCGTCGCCGAGCGGTAGCGGTCGCTGACTTCCGTGATGCTCTTGATGTGATCCTTGCTGCGGCCGAGGAACTTCAGTGTCTCCAGCCCGCGCAGCGAATCGACAAAATGATTCGCCAGCGTCCGGTAGGAGGCAAGCTGGCGGTCCATATGCTTCTGGGCGGTCGTGCCGATGAGAATCATAAAGACGACGATAATCGGCATTGTCACCGTCAGAATTACGCCGCTGCGCACATCCAGCGTGTAGATATAGAGAAGCAGCAGCCACGGCGTTATGCCCATGCCGACCATGCGGGGGATAATGAGTTCCAGGTAGTTCCGGAACTTGGTGACCCCCTCCAGCGACAAGGTTACGAGATTGCCGGTGCCTTTGTCGGCCACTCCCCGCGGTCCCAGTGCGAACAGCTTGTCCATCATTTCCCGCCGCAGGCTGCTGCCGGTCGCTTCTGCGAAGCGGTAGGCCACCCGGCTCATCAGCGTCCCGCACGCCTGGCGGACCAGAAACGCAAGAAGGAACAACAGCGCAGTGCCCCATTGTTCCTTCAGCGCTCCGCCTGCGAACAGCGCGGATACGGCCTCTGCCAGCCATTTGGCCAGCAGAATGATAGACAGGCTCTGCACCAGGGTCAGGAAGCCGACGATCATGAAGACCGGCTTGACTCCTTTGTACCCAAGCAGATTCTTATCCATTAATATTCCATATTCTCCTTGTCGCTAAGCCGTTTGTGGAAGACAAAATAGCTCCAGGCCTGATAACCGAGCACGAACGGCAGCAGAGTCAGCGCCACAATGGTCATGACCTTCAACGAATAGTGGCCCGAAGCGGCATTCGTAATCGTCAGGTTGAACGCTTCGCCAAGCGAGCTCACCATGACTCTCGGGAACAGTCCGACGAAGACTGAGATAACCGACAGGCCGAGCACCGCTCCCGTCATGCCGAAGGCCCAGCCGTCGCGCCGTTTCTTGGCAAAGTAACCGGCCAGCACGAAGGCGGCAATGCCGACGATTACGATCGCCCACAGCAGCGCGCCGCGTACCTCGAAGATATCCGTCTGCGCATAGGTCATGATGACAAAAGCCAGCAGCAGCGCGCCGGTCGGAACTAGGAGCACCTGCGCCCGCTTGCGGGCGCGTTCCTGCAGTTCGCCGTATGTCCGCAGCGCGGTGAAGAGCAGGCCGTGAACGTTGCAGAGCATCACCACGGTCAGTCCGGCCAGCACGGTGTAGACGTTCACAATGTCGCCGAAGAAGTCGGCGCGCATCTGCATATCTCCGTCAATCGGCAGTCCTTTGATGAAGCTCGCGAACACGATGGCGAGCAGGAACGGAGTCAGGAAGCTTCCGATCAGAATCGAAGCATCCCAGGTTTTTTTCCAGCCGGCCGACTTCGCTTTGCCCCGGTATTCGAAGGCGACGCCGCGCAGAATCAGTCCGATCAGCGCCAGCACGAACGGCACGTAGAAGCCGCTGAACAGCGTGGCGTACCAATTCGGGAAAGCCGCGAACATCGCGCCGCCTCCGGTGATGAGCCATACTTCATTGGCATCCCAGAACGGGCCGATGGAGTTAATCATAATCCGGCGTTCCGTCTCATTCTTCGCCAGCATCTGCGACTGCATGCCGACGCCGAAGTCGAAGCCCTCCAGGAAGAAAAATCCGACGAAGAGAACCGCAATCAGTACAAACCAAAGCTCGTTAAGTGACATGTTCTCACCCCTTCTTCTTGTATGGGTCGTCGTGATGAAGCTCTTCTTCCATTTGATACGGACCCTTCTTGATAATCTTCACGAACAGATAGACCAGCACGCAGAGCAGAATGCCGTAGAGGGTATTGAACGTAATGACCGAGAAGAGCACCTGTCCGGCGGTTACGTTCGGCGAAACGGAGTCCTTCGTCGTCAGGTAGCCGAAGACCGTCCACGGCTGGCGTCCGAACTCCGTCATCATCCAGCCTGCCGTATTGGCAATCGGCGGCAGCAGCAGACCCGCGAAGCAGATGCGCCAGAACCAGTTCTTGGCTGCCTCCAGCTTCTTGCGCCACATCAGATAGATCAGTCCCATGCTGATGCCGATCATCAGCACGCCGGCCAGGATCATGATGCGGAAGCTCCAGAAGGTCGTGCGGACCGGCGGAATGTAGTCGCCGGGGCCGTATTTCTGTTCATATTCGGCTTGAAGGGTGTTCATCCCCTTGACTTCGCCGGAGAATTTGCTGTAAGAAAGGAAGCTCAGCAGGTAAGGCACCTTGATCTCGTGGCTGCTGTTCTTGTTATCCGGATCAATGGAGGCGATGAGCGTCCACGGAGCCGGGTCGCCGCTGTCCTCCCAGAGGCCTTCAGAGGCGGCCATCTTCATCGGCTGCGTCTCAACCAGGTATTGAGCCTGCCAGTGGCCGGCAAAAGCGACGCCAATGGAAGAGATAATCGCCACGATGGCGGCGATGCGCATCGACTTCAGGAAGAACGGCGTATCCTGCTTGCGAAGCAGCTTGAAGCCGCTGATGCCGATAACCAGGAAGGCGCCGGTTGCGAATGCGCCCAGAACGGTATGCGGGAATTCCACCAGCACCTGGCCGTTCGTAATGAGCGCCAGAAAGTCATTCATCTCGGCGCGGCCGTTGTTAATGGCCATCCCCACCGGATGCTGCATGAACGAGTTCGCCGCCAGAATCCAGTAGGCCGACATGGTCGTGCCCAGTGTTACCATCCACATGCAGAGGGCGTGAATCTTCGGTGATACTTTATCCCAGCCGAAGATCCAGATCCCGATGAACGTCGATTCCAGGAAGAAGGCCAGCAACGCTTCGATCGCAAGCGGTGCGCCGAACACGTCGCCGACAAACCGGGAGTAGTCCGACCAGTTCATCCCGAACTGGAATTCTTGCAGTATCCCGGTCACAACCCCGATAGCGAAGTTGACCAGGAAGAGCTTCCCCCAGAATTTAGCCATGCGCTTGTACTCTTCATTGCCGCTGCGAACGTACTTGGTCTCCATGATTGCAATCAGAAGAGCCAGACCGATCGTGACCGGTACGAAGAAAAAGTGAAAAATTGTTGTTGTCGCAAATTGCAGGCGCGACAGCGATAAGGTGTCCATAGTTTCCCCTTCCTTTTCCCCAATTCGTAGTTTTTATTTTGTCAAAAATACGACCCCAAAAGTGTGATATAAATCACAACAATCTGGATTTTAAGCGAGGAAAAGCAATAAATTTGTGACAAATATCACAAAAAATCCAGGGAAACATGTCAAAGTACAAAAAAAATAAGACGGGGTTCCCGTCTTGAGACTTGGTGTTTGAAAGTATGGTAGTATTCGAGCCGCCGGATCAGGAGATGGAAATCCCTTTCTTGAGCGATTTCAAATCCCCGTTCGAGTTCACCAGCTGGGGCAGCATCCGCATATCCTGTACCATTTCGGAATGACAGAGCGGACAGGAAGGCGCGGTTTCAAACGCAAAATTGTCGCGCATCCAGCCGTTGCAGCTGTCGTTGGTGCAGGCCCAGACCGGTGTATTCTCTTCCGGCACGGCTTCCATTGGTTTCTTCCGATAGTTCATTAGCGAGAGTCCCCCTTCGGTCGAATACGTCTCGGTTCCATAGCTTCTTGAATATGAAAATCGCCCCGGCTTGAAGGTGATTCAAGCGGGGCGGTCTTTCTGATGCTTACAGTTTTACAACGTTCTCGGCCTGCGGTCCGCGGTTGCCTTGAACGACGTTGAATTCAACGCGTTGTCCTTCGTCCAAAGTCTTGAAGCCTTCGCCCTGGATTGCGGAGAAGTGAACGAATACGTCGTTTCCGCCTTCAACTTCGATGAAGCCGAAACCTTTCTCTGCGTTGAACCATTTAACTGTACCTGTTTGCATGGATGTACCTCCAAAAATTAAATTAACATGTTCATTTTTATCTTCTAGACACAAAGAGAAAATTCACATATTGAAAAAGGTTGCGCGTGCTGGAGGAACAGCCCTTTTCAATACGAGAATTCGGGTCTCCAATCTATGATTAATCTCATATTAACACATTAAACCGCGAAAGGCAAGTCACCCCGCCCCTGCATAAGGATGGCGTTCCACATATTGTAAGACATCTTCCCTGTATGAAACGGCTCTATCAGGATATCCGGGGGAGGGCCGAATTATGCATGTTCTCCATCATAAAGGGCTCCCCCGAAAACGCCTGAATCAGGACTCCGGCTTCTCTTCAAGCAGCACGGTAACCTGCTTCTCGACACCTTCCCGGTAATAGGTCACCGTCAGATTGTCGCCGATCTTCGTATCGTTGTAGAGATACTTGCGCAGGGCAAGCGTCGATTTGATCTCCTGCCCGTTGAACTTCGTGATGACATCGTTCAGCTTCAGTCCCGCCTTCTTGGCCGGTCCCACAGCGTCAAGCACCACCACTCCGTCCTTCACGGAATCGGGCAGCTTGAGCTTCGCGCGCTCGTCTTTATCAAGCGGCGCATACGGATTGTTGAGATCGACCGAATACACGCCAAGATATGATCTCGTGATCTTGCCCTTGACCGCCAGCTCTTCGGCTACGTGCAACACTTCATTGGCCGGAATGGCGAAGCCGAGCCCCTCCACGCCGGTATCGGAGATCTTCATCGTATTGATGCCGATCACCTTGCCGCTGAGATCGACCAGCGCGCCGCCGCTGTTCCCTTCGTTAATGGCGGCATCCGTCTGGATGACATCCTGCTCCCAGTCATAGACGCCGTCCTGGTTCAGCGAGACCGGAATGGTCCGGTTCGTGTAGCTGACGATTCCGGATGTCAGCGTGTCGCCCAGGCCGAGCGGATTGCCGATGGCAATGACCGTCTCGCCAAGCTGCAGCTTGGACGAATCGCCGATCTGAGCCACCGTATCAATGCCCGCAGGGTCGATTGACAGCACCGCGATATCGCTGACCTTGTCGGCCCCTACCAGTTCCGCCTTGCGCGTCTTCCCGTCTACGGTAACAACCTCCAGCTTGCTGGCGCCGTCGATGACGTGGTTGTTCGTAATCAAATAGGCCTTGCCCGCGTCCTTCTTATAGATGACGCCGGAGCCGAGTGCCGATTCGTCAAGCGGCTCCTCCTCGTCCTCGCTCCCGGATGCCTCTTCCTTGTGATTGATGATGCTGACGACGGCCGGACGCACCGCCGCTGCCGCCTTGATAATCCGGTCATACGGATCGCCGCTGCTCTGGGTCACATGCGGAATTACGGCCGCGCCGGACGCTTCTTCGCGCGTGAACTGGCCGGTAAGCAGGCTGAACAGCAGGACGGCAACCACGGCGCTCAGCAGCGAGCTGAGCGCAGAGATCTGGAGCGTGCTCAGGCTCCGGCCCCGGCGGCTGGTGGTCCATCCCCGGGGCTTGCTGCCCCGGGCTTCCCTCCGGCTTTTTGAGGAGACTCGGGTTGAATAAAAATCGTCATCGAACAGGCTCACGGCTATCTCTCCCTTCATGGCGGCGCCGGTCTATGAAATCAAGGGGAATATTTCAGAATGGTTGCGACTATACTGCAAGTATCATTGTCATTGTAACACAGCCGGGACCCGTTCCGGGGTGTTTTGGCTGATTTTATGGACAAGTTCCCAAGTATTCATTACCCAGGAGGCTGATCCCATGCAATCCTCTTCCACCGCTGTTGATTTGGTGCATTTTGCCGGCATGCTCGGCGATCTTAAGGACGATCACTCGCGGCTGACCCTCGCTCTGGGCGCGCTCATTGAACTGCTCGTTCAGAAGGAGCTCATCGGGCGCTCCGAGCTTGAAGCCACTCTCCGCCAGATGGATTCGCTTATGAGCCGCTCACCTTATCCCATGGCGTAGGCCGGTCATAGTACGTATCGCAGAGCCGGAATTCATGGTCCTTGTAGAAGCAGCCCCGGTCCTCCATCGCTCCGCGCACCGACATCCGGGCCAGCTCGATCATGTTGTGGTCCCGGCTGAGGTGGGCGAGATACGTCCGCTTCGTCCGGCCCGTCAGAATTTCGCTCAGCGCCGCTCCTGCCGCATCGTTGGACAAATGCCCCATATCGCCGAGAATCCGGCGCTTCGTATTCCACGGATAACGGCCCATCCGCAGCATCTCGATATCGTGATTCGCCTCCAGTACCAGCACGTCGGCGTCCGAAATGGCCAGCTTCACCTTGTCGCTGACGTACCCGAGGTCCGTTGCCACGCTGAGCTTCTCCCGTCCGTCGTAGAAATTGTATCCGACCGGCTCCGCCGCATCGTGGGAGATGGCGAACGACTCGACCCGCATACTGCCGAAGTCGCGGTGCTCCCCCGTCTCCAGAATAATCCGGTTATGCTCCTCAATGTTGCCGACCGCCTTCTCGATGGCCGCCCAGGTATTGGCGTTGGCATAGATCGGCAGGTTGTACTTGCGGGCCAGCGCTCCAAGTCCCTTGACATGGTCGGAATGCTCATGGGTAACGAGGATGCCGTCCAGCTCCTGTCCGGTCATCTCCCGCATGGCCATCAATTCCTCGATCCGCTTGGCGCTGAGACCGGCGTCGATCATGAGCGTCGTCTCGCCGTTTCTCACCACTGTGGCGTTGCCCGTCGATCCGCTCGACAGCACTGTAAATGAAATCCCCATGATTTGTTTCTCCTCACTCCGCTGTTTTGGGACTGATAATGTCTGCGCTGATACCGTTCACGTAGTAAGTTCTGCCATCCTCCAGCATGAATCGCCACATCGGCGCCGCCACCTGGGCCTCGGAATTGAACAGCTCTCCGTAGTAACCGAGGCTGATCTCCTTGACGGCTGATCCGGCCGGAAGGTATTTCTCGATCAGGCTGCCCAGCGCCTTGGCCGCGGGCAGAATCTTCTGCTTCTCTTCGTCCTGGCCGCCGGCGGGATCCAGCTGAATCTGCGGCTTCCGGTAAGCCACGATCTTCTGGTCATTGTAGATCAGCTCCAGCCGGACGCTGAACAACGGCCATTTGCCCTGCACCAGCGGGTGAAGCACGAACCGTCCGGCCTCGCTCTCCAGCGAATCGAAGCGGTAGTCGCCGATGTCGGGAATCTCCCCCTTCAGCGCCTCCGTCAGCTCGCTGAAGGTGAAGATCAGCCGGCTGTCCACCGGCTTCTCCAAGGCAACCGGCGGCGCATCCGGCTCCGCCGAGTACCGGTAGCTCAAGTTCGGCAGCTCCGGCGTCGCTGCCGGAATGACGCTCAGGACCCGGATCTCCTTCTCCTCCATCACCTGCTGGGCGGCGGCGGACAGCGAAGTGAAATCCAGACTGGCGCCGGCCTGATCGCGCAGATCTCCCCAGAGCTGATAGCAGAGCAGCAGATTCAGCAGCAGAAACGAATAGATCAGCACACTTTTGGCCCGTCCCCAATCCATGATTCTCTCTCCTCTCCCGCCCGTCTCTCCGCCGCCCTACAGATCCAGCGCCAGCACACGGCCATCCTTCAACGTTACCTTCCAGACCGGCGTCAGAATTATCCGGTCGTTCTGCACCGACGGCAGATAGCCCGGCTGAAGCGCGCGAATTCCTGCCGAACCAGCGAGGGCCGCCAGACGGCTCCGCAGCACATCTCCGCCCCGGAGCCTCACCGCCTTCTTCTCTGCCCGGTCTTCATCGGCGTACATGAGCGAACGCTCATACCCGGCCACCGACCCCTGCTGAAGCAGCAGCTCCATGGAGCCGTAGCGCAGCCCCGATTCATTCAGCACCGGGAAGGAGCCGTAAGGAAGCAGGCCGTAATATTGCTGAAAGACGATCCGCCGCTCTTCCGGCCCCTCTTCCGCCCGGTCAAGCCGGTACGTTCCGTTCCAGCCCCCGTGCTTGTTCACGAAGTCGACCGCTTCCAGCACATCCTCGGCCGGACTGCCCTCCCCCGCGGGAAGGGCGGCCGGGTCGCTGTAACTGATCCAGTTCTGCTTCGGATCGACCTGGAGGCTGCGCTTGCTGTCCGTGTAGATCTCCGAACCGTCCTTCTCCTGAATATAGCGGGTGCTTCCCGCGTCGAAGAACAGGCTGCTCTGCATCTGGGCAATCGTATACAGCCCTGACGGCAGCTCCGCGGCAACCATCGGCAGATCGTTCTCCGGCACATAATAACTCCCGTCCGCCGTCGTATACGGCGTCCAGCCGCTGCCGAAATCGACATGCTGCTGAATGTCCTGGACCGTCAGATCGACCTTGGCCGCTTCATAGACAATATCGCCGCGCTCGCTGAAGAAGACGGCGTGCGCCTTGGAATCGTTGGGGACGCTGTAAATCCAGATGCGGCTGATAATTTCATCGTCGAACAGCGAGTCCGGCGCCATCTGCATCGTCCGTTGCAGCAGCTGCACCGGAATGCCGGAACCGAACGTCAGCTCAATGCCGGGGTCTTCCTTGCGGATGCGCGTCCAGTCGAATTCCGAGACCGACCGCCGCTCGAAGCTCTCGAAGCTTCTTCCCTTGAGCCGGCCCAGAATTAAATTGTAGAACGTTGTCCCGGGATAGAAGAGCGTATGCCGGTCTTCTCCCCGGTGGATGATCATCTGATCCGGATAGAGCAGATCCTCGACCTTGAGTTCTGGTCCCATATTGTCGGTCTTGATATACGTCGTGGCCGAGAAGACGGCCGAATCCGCCCCCGGCAGACGATAAATGAGATAATAGCTCTCCACCAGACTGCCGATAACGAGCAGAAGGAGGACCCATGACTTCACCCGTTCCTTCATGCTTCATCCCCCTTCGGCTTGCCCGGCGGCAGCGTAAATGTGACTCTGGAGCCTTGGCCGAGCTCGGAATGCAGGGAAATGGAGCCTCCGTGCGCTTTGACAATTTCCCGGGCAATGGACAAGCCGAGGCCCGTCCCGCCCATATTGCGCGAGCGCGCCTTGTCCACCCGGTAGAAGCGTTCAAAGATGCGCTCGATGTCCTTCTTCGGGATGCCGATCCCGGAATCGCGGACCGTTACCGCCAGCATTCCTTCTTCGTTGATCTCCGCTTCCAGTGCAATAGTGCCGCCTTCCGGCGTATACTTCAGCGCATTCGAGACCAGATTGCCCAGAACCTGGTCGATCTGGTCCCGGTCGAGCCAAGCCGTTCCCGTTCCGCGGCCGACTGAAACGCTGATTGCAATCCGCTTCTGGCGGAGCTGGAACGAGAAACGGTCGGCGACATCCTCCAGCATCTCCGCCACGTCGGTCGGCTGCAGGCGCAGCCGCGCCTCTCTGGAGTCGAACCGCGACAGATGCAGCAGATCCGTCACCAGCCGGATCATCCGCTCCGTCTCGTTGCGGATGACGCCGACGAAGCGGGAAGCCAGCTGCGGATCATCCAGCGCTCCGTCGTCGAGCGCTTCCGTATAGCTGCGGATTGTCGTCAGCGGCGTCCGCAGCTCATGCGAGACATTGGCGACGAACTCGCGGCGGGACTGCTCCAGGTTCTCCTGCTCCGTCACATCCTGCAGCACGGCGATGGTTCCGGCGGCTCCGCCTTCCCGCCGGTGAATCGGCGTGAAGGTCACCCGGACGATGTTAGGCTCGCCCTCTTCTTGCTCCAGCCGCAGCATGGCCGATTGAGCGCCGCCTTCGGCCAGTCCCGCGCGCTGATCCGGCTCCAGCCGCAGCAGCTCGCCGAGCGGCTGCCCCTCCGCCTCCG
The DNA here is from genome assembly GCF_031470375.1 of Paenibacillus glufosinatiresistens. Classification (NCBI taxonomy): domain Bacteria; kingdom Bacillati; phylum Bacillota; class Bacilli; order Caryophanales; family Paenibacillaceae; genus Paenibacillus; species Paenibacillus glufosinatiresistens. The sequence continues at coordinate 45,139 of NZ_JAVFHT010000017.1, read as the reverse complement.
GCTCGGCGGTGCCCAGAAGCCGGGAGGCGCGCCGGTTCATCAGAATGACGCGGCCCTGCTCGTCGGTCGCTACGACGCCGTCGCTCATGTTCGTCAGAATGGAGGCGAGCTTCTCCTTCTCCTCTTCATTCAGCGCAAGCGCCCCTTGGAGGCGTCCGGTCATATCGTTGAAGGCCAGGCTCAGCTGGCCGATCTCGTCATTGCCCAGGATCGGCATCCGGGTATCGAACCGGCCCTCGGCGACGGCGGTGGCGTGCTTCGTCATCTCCTTGATCGGCTGTGTGATCGTATGGGCGAGAATGACGCCCAGCACGGCCGTCAGCGTCAGCGCCAGCAGCATGCCGGACAGGAAGACGCTGTTGATCCGGCTCATGGTGGCGTACAGATCCTTCATGTCCGCCGCGATATAGATCGCGCCGACGACCTTGCCGTCCGAGAGGACCGGCTTGGCGACGACCTTTTTGCGCACATTGTCATCGCCGATAATGTATTCTTCGTTGTCGCTGATGCCCTGAAGCGCCCGGCTGACTACCGTCTGCGTATTGCGCCGGCCCACATAGTCGGCCTGGGAAGGCACCGAAGTCGTAATAATCTTGCCGCTCGCATCCAGCACCTGAATCTCGGCGCCGCTGATGTACAGATTGTTGACCATCCCGCGCAGACTGTCGGACGCCGAATCCTCCTCGGCTTCGGCCCCCGTTCCGGCCCCGAACTTGTCCGCCGTCAGGATCGACAGCATTTCGGCCCGGGCCTTCAGATCCTTCGTGAAGTTGTCGGTCAGCGAATTCTTCATCGAACTGACGAAGTACACCCCGATGAGCTGCATCGCAATCAGAATCAGCAGCACGTAGACCATAATCAGCTTCGCCTGGATGGTCCGAAAGAAGGACCGGCCCCTCATCACAGTCCTCCGTTTTTGGGATTATGCATGAGATAGCCGAGACCCCGGCGGGTGAAGATATACTCCGGCTTGCTCGGATTCTCTTCAATCTTCTCCCGCAGGCGGCGGATCGTCACATCGACGGTCCGAACATCGCCGAAATACTCAAATCCCCATACCGCCTGCAGCAGATGCTCCCGGGTCATCACCTTTCCGGCGTTGCGGACCAGATAGTACAGCAGTTCATATTCGCGGTGGGTCAGATCGAGCGGCACGCCGTCTTTGTATACCGTGTACATGTCGGTGTCGATGAACAGGCCGAAATGCCGGATGCCGTTCTTGCTCTCGGGCTGAGAGGCGGGGACCCCCGCTGCCGCCGGCTTGTGCTGGCGCCGCATTTGAGCCTTCACCCGGGCCAGCAGCTCGCGTGTGCTGAACGGCTTGGTGACATAGTCGTCGGCGCCGAGCTCCAGGCCCAGCACCTTGTCGATCTCCCCGTCCTTGGCCGTCAGCATGATGATCGGCAGATCCAGCTGGCGGGACCGCAGCTCCCGGCACACATCCATGCCGTCCTTGCCGGGCAGCATGAGATCAAGCAGCATCAGGTCCGGGCGCTTCTCCAGCGCCAGCTCGACCGCGCTGATGCCGTCGAAGGCGCAGATGACCTCGTACCCTTCTTTTTCAAGATTGAATTTCAGAATATCGGCAATCGGCTGTTCGTCGTCTACTACCAGAATGGTTCCCATGCCCATCATGCACCGCTTCACCCTTCTATCCGTAAGTGGTTTTCCACTGTTATCCCTCTATTTTACCATATCTGTTCCATGCCCACATCCTGCGGGCGGTCTCCACAAAAAACGGGACCTCCGAAGGATTTCGGACGCCCCGCCTTGCCGAATGGCCGACAACCCGGCCCTCTATGAACATGAATCGTTACCTCGGCTACCCCAGGAATTTCAGCGGGTTCAGCGCCGTTCCGTTCTTGCGGATTTCAAAATGCAGATGGGTGCCGGTCGAACGCCCCGTGCTGCCCATAATGCCGATCTGGCTGCCCTTCTCCAGTTTCTGGCCGACCGAGACGGAAATCCGGCTTAAGTGCCCGTAATAGGTGACGTAGCCGTTGCGGTGATTGACGATGACCACATTTCCGTAACCGTTCTGGACTCCGGCAAAACTGACCACGCCCGCATCCGCCGCCATAATCGTGCGGTTCCCGGATACCATGTCCAGTCCCTTATGCGCCCGCCCCCAGCGTTCCCCGAAGCTGCTGGAGATCGACGGGCTGCTTACCGGCCAGGCAAAAGAACCGGTTCCTTCGCCCACGACCTTCGTCCCCTTGTACACCACTTCAGGCAGCGCCGCCCGGATCACGGTCTGGCCGAGCCATTCCTCCTTGACCACGACGCCGTTCTCCTTGGTCAGCCGGTACTGCATTTCCTTCAGTCCCGTCTGGCCGGGGCGGACGACCTTCGTCTTGCCCTTGGGCAGCTGGTTGCTGGTGCGAATCTCCACCTGCGGCTCGGTCACGAGCCGCTCGGCCGCCTTCTCGACGCTTACCACCGTCAGGGCCGGCTGGGGAACCGTCAGCCGCAGCTGGTCGCCGATCTGCAGCGTCAATTCCTTGACGTCCGGGTTGTTGGCGTACAGCTCCTTCTGGGTCAGTCCGAACCGGGAAGCGATAGCGGAGACCGTATCGCCTTCCTGCACCGTGTAGACCAGCGGAGCCTCCTTGCCTTCGGTCAGGACGGCTGCCGCCTCCTTCACGTCCAGCACCTTGTTCGGGTCGGCCTTGACCGGCTTCACCGTCACTTTCTCGCGGATGCTCACCGACTCGACGCCGGCGGCTGAAGCCGAACCCGCCGCAGCCGCGGAAGAGCCCGCGGACGTCTTCTTCAGCGACGCAGCCGCCGGCTTGGCGGCCGCGTCCGTAACGGCGTTCCCGGCGAACTGCTGCTTCACGGCTTCCAGAACGGCCTGGGCCGTTGCCTGATCCTTCACAATTCCGGCAGGCTCGCCATTCACCATAAGCTGAACGCCTACGGCATAAGCCTTGAGCATGCCATCCAGCTTCTCAAGCGTCGCTTCGCTGTCGATCATCGGTTTATAGGAAGCCGCAGCCTCTGTTGTAAATCCTTCGGTCTGCAGCACCATCGTTTCTTCGGGATATTGCGTCTGGTACTCCCGACGCTTCGCTTCGAACAGCGCCGTCAGCTGCTCTTTCTTCTCCAGGGTGCCGACTTCCTGTCCGTGCAGCAGCACCCGGTAATAGCTCACGGTGTGCGCGGACACATACCGTTCGTGCATCGCCTGTACGGCTACGAACGCAACCGCGACTCCGGCGGCCGCAGCCGCCGCCCATGCCCAGCGGAACCGCCGGCGCATGACGGAAGAAGGGCCCCCTTCGGCTCGGCCGAAGCCGGAACCGGCTTCCCCTGGCCGGTCCGTGCGGGCGCTTCTGTTCTTACGTATGAAATTCAACCCTCTCATGAAACTCTCCCTTTCAATCGGTCCCGGACCGCAAGCGGCCGCGGTCTGTTCTGAATCGTGCGGATTCGTTTCCTGTTGCTATGCAGAGTTCGTCAAGGCTGTGTATGCTGTCCAAAAGGTTACAATAAATTAACCAAATAAAGTCCTTGTCTACTGTACCACAGGGTTTAGACAGGTTTCAACCAATGACTGCACATATGGAAGAAATTGGGTTGTATTTTGTCGCCTTGGACTCATTTGGACACAAAAAAGACGCTTCCCGCCCGCATATTTCCAGGGGAAGCGTCTCTTCTTCGAAGCGGTCCGGCCGCCGATGCCGGGGTCATCGCCTTGCGTCTACGACCCGCCGCTGTGTCCGCCGTCCGTGGACGACGAGATCAGCTTCATCAATTGATCGTATTCCTCGGCCGTCACATATTTGCGGATGACCGTTTGAATCTGCTCCAGCTCCGCCGCCGTCAAGCCGCCTTCCATCGCGGCGGAAATGCGCTGCATCTCTGCCTGCGGAACCTTCTTCATCAGAATATTGAATATGCTTACTTTCTCGCCCGACGGAATGCCGCTCTTCATCTCCTGCAGATTCTCCGGCGTCATCACCAGCTGCCGGTCGCCGCTTCCGGCGCTGCCCGGCTCCGCCTGGCCGGAGGCTCCGCTGCCTTCGCCGTCCGCTGCGCCGGAAGCTTCGCCGGTATCCGCATTCACCGCGCCCATGACGGGCAGCGCGTCCGCCGGAGCTCCCTCCGCGTCGGCCGTGGCTGCCGGTACCGTGTCCGCGCCGGCTCCCGCGGGCGACGGAGAAGCTGCTGCTGCGGGGAATTTGCTATCCGCGCCGCTTGCGGACGTCTTCCCGGCGGCCGTGTCCTTCTTCGCCGCCGGCTTCGGTTCCGCTCCGGTCAGTGTACGAAGCAGGCCGCCGATGCCCGGCGCGGGCGTATCCAGCTCGATGTCGAAGCTCGACAGCGCGGAACGGACATACGCATTAACGACCACTCCCGCCGTCAGGATGGACAAGGTGCTGGCAAGAACGGCAATCAGACAGACGGTCAGCACGCGTCCTGCGATTTTCATGGCAATCGCCTCCTTCCCTACCAGTATGGACCGCAAAAGGAAGAGCTATAACGCCCCGGACGGCAAAAAAAGGCTCCCGTCGCCGGGAGCCTTTGGTTTGCTTGGCCGGACCTGCGGCCCGGCACATCGCGCTTCTTGTCTTACTCGTAAATAGGCAGAACCTGATTCGTCTGCTCACGGTTGCGTCCCACCGAGAAGATGGCGATCGGAATCCCGGTCAGCTCGGACACCCGCTCCACATACCGGCGGGTATTCTCCGGCAGATCCTCGAGGGTCTTCGCGCCGCTGATATCCTCGCTCCAGCCCGGCAGCTCCTCATAGACCGCTTCGCACTCGGCCAGCATCTTGAGGCTGGCCGGATAGTGTGTGATGATCTCTCCGCGGTATTTGTAGCCGGTGCAGATCTTGACCGTCTCCAGTCCGCTAAGCACGTCGAGAGAGTTCAGCGACAAGCCGGTCAGGCCGCTGACGCGGCGGGCATGACGCACCACGACGCTGTCGAACCAGCCGACCCGGCGCGGACGGCCGGTGACGGTGCCGTACTCATGGCCGGTCTCGCGGATGAGATCGCCGATTTCGTCCTTCAGCTCGGTCGGGAACGGGCCGTCGCCAACGCGGGTCGTATACGACTTGGCGACGCCGATGACCTGCTTGATCTTCGACGGCCCTACGCCCGAACCGATACAGACCCCGCCGGCCGACGGATTTGAGGAGGTTACGAACGGATAGGTTCCCTGGTCGATATCCAGCATGACGCCTTGGGCGCCCTCGAACAGCACCTTGCGGTTCGCGTCAATGGCATCATTGAGCACAACCGAAGTGTCAGTAACATACGGGCGCAGGATCTCCGCGTACTCCAAATACTTCGCCAGCACCTCTTCCACGTCCAGCGCCTCGGCGCCGTAGACCTGGGTAATCATCTGATTCTTCTCGCCCATGAGCTGGCGCAGCTTCTGCTCGAACTCTTCGGCGTCCATCAGATCCGCGATGCGGATACCGTTCCGTGCCGCCTTGTCCATGTAAGCCGGGCCGATGCCCTTGCGGGTCGTGCCGATCTTGTTGTCGCCCTTCCGGTCTTCTTCCAGCGCGTCCAGCACCATATGGTAAGGCATAATGACATGGGCCCGGTCGCTGATCTTCAGGTTGTCCGTATCGAAGCCGTTCTCATGGATATATTGGATTTCGTCGATCAGCGCCGCCGGATTGATAACCATCCCGTTGCCGATCACGCAAATTTTCTCTTTATAAAAAACGCCGGATGGAATCAGGCTCAGCTTGTATTTCTTACCGTCGATCAGTATCGTGTGTCCGGCATTGTTGCCCCCCTGGTAGCGGGCGACCACTTCTGCGCGCTCTGCCAGAAAATCCGTGATCTTGCCTTTGCCTTCGTCTCCCCATTGTGTTCCCACGACGACTACCGTTGACATGTTCATTCCTCCGATAGGTGCCTCGCCGCACCCTTATTATTCAGCGGGCTTCCCGTTCCTTCCGGACCTGTACGCCGCCTCGCTGTCGCCCGCTCCTTGCGGTTTATCCCGCTAAAGCACAACTATCAGTGTACCAGCCGCCTTTTTTAAAGTCAAACGAAAACCTAAATAAAAACGAACGATCACGCAACAGGGTGCGCAATCGTTCGGAATTTATCATCTTGTGTCTTACCCGGCAAACGGTTCGGCATGTGTCCGCTCGTAGTTGACGAATTTGTTGAAGTTCTTCATGAAGACCAATTCTACCGTTCCCACCGGACCGTTACGCTGCTTGGCGATGATGATCTCGATGATGTTCTTCTTCTCGGTCTCCTGGTTGTAGTAGTCGTCGCGGTAGAGGAACGCCACGATGTCGGCGTCCTGCTCGATCGAGCCGGATTCGCGCAGGTCACTCATCATCGGCCGCTTGTCCTGGCGCTGTTCCACGCTTCGGCTGAGCTGGGAGAGCGCGATTACCGGCACATCCAGCTCTCGGGCAATCTGCTTGAGCGTACGGGAAATCTCGGAGACTTCCTGCTGCCGGTTCTCGCCGGCCTTGCCCCGGCCCTGAATCAGCTGCAAGTAGTCGATGACGATCATCCCGAGGCCCCTCTCCTTCTTGAGCCGACGGCATTTCGCCCGGATATCCGCTACAGTGATGCCGGGGGTGTCGTCGATATAGATCTCCGCCTCCGACAGCGAGGCAATGCCCATCGTCAGCTTCGACCAGTCCTCGTCGGTCTTGACTTCCCCGGTCCGCATAATGTTGGCGTCCAGATTGGCTTCGGCGCAGATCATACGCTGAACCAGCTGCGCCGCCGACATTTCCAGACTGAAGATCGCCACCGTCTCCTTCTCTCGTACACCGACATTCTGGGCGATGTTCAGCGCGAAGGCCGTCTTGCCGACGGACGGACGGGCTGCCACAATAATCAGGTCATTGCGCTGAAAACCGTTCGTCATCCGGTCAAGATCCGCGAACCCCGACCGGATGCCTGAAGTCTGTCCCTTGTTCTGATGCAGCAGTTCAATGCGGTCGAAGACCTGCATCAGCACATCCCGAATGGCGATAAAGCCGCTGCCGCTGCGCCGGTTCGAAATCTCCAGAATGCGCCGCTCGGCATCGCTGAGCATATCGGAGACATCCTCGCCCCCGCTGTAGCCCTCGCTGACGATCTGGGTCGCCGTCCGGATCAGCCGGCGCAGCATCGCTTTCTCTTCGATAATCTGAGCGTAATAGTCCACATTGGCCGCAGTCGGCACGGCATGGGCCAGCTTGGCCAGATAGCTGACACCGCCGACTTCTTCCAGTTGGCCGCGGTCCTGCAGCCTTGAGGTCAGGGTAATCAGGTCGATCGGCTGGTTCTCTTCTCCGAGCTGAATCATCGCCTCAAAGATCATCTGATGCGACTTGTCGTAGAAATCTTCGGTGCTCACCCGCTCCATGGCGGCGATCAGCGCCTCATCCTGGAGCAGCACCGCTCCGATTACCGCCTGCTCGGCCTCCAGATTCTGCGGGGGAACCCGATCGAAAAAGAGATCTCCGCCCATGCTATTCCTCCGTTACCTGTACCTTCAATACAGCCTTCACTTCGGTATGGAGCTTGACGTTGATCTGGAACCCGCCCAGATGGCGAATCGGATCGCCCAGTTCAATCTTGCGCTTGTCGAGCGCAATGCCGTGCGAGGAAGCCAGCTGCTCGGCAATCTGCTTGCTCGTAATGGCGCCGAACAGCCGTCCGCCCTCACCGGCCTTGGCCTTCAGATTCAGCGTCAGCTCGTTCAGCTTCTCGGCAAGCTGCTTGGCCTCTTCCTTCTCGTTCTCCTTGCGCCGCTGTTCCGCCGCCGCCTGGTTCTCCAGCGTCTTCACATTGCCTTCCGTAGCCGGACGGGCCATGCCGCGCGGCAGCAGGAAATTCGTTGCATAGCCTTCGGATACTTCTTTGACCTGGCCTTTCTTGCCTTGGCCCTTCACGTCTTTCAGAAAGATAACCTTCATTCGAATAAACCCTCTTTCGATTGTATTTCTTCCAGTACCGCCAGCAGGCGGGCTTCCGCTTCTTTCGTTGTTCCTTCCAGCTGGGCGGCTGCGTTCGTCAGATGACCGCCCCCGCCCAGCTTCTCCATTACGACCTGGACGTTCATCCGCCCCAGCGACCGGGCGCTGATGCCGATGATGCCGTCGGTCCGTTCGCAGATCACGAAGGATGCCAGCACGTTGGTCATGCCCAGCAGCGTATCGGCCGCCTGGGCGATGAGCAGCTGCGGCACCTTCAGCTCCGGCTCCGTAACAACCAGCGCAATATGATCGTAGACCATTCGGGCATGCTTGATGATCTCCGCTTTGGAGATATACTCCTGGAGATCTTCCTTCAGCATGCGCTGGATCAGGATCGTATCCGCGCCGATCCGGCGCAGGAAGCCCGCCGCCTCGAACGTCCGGGAGCCGGTATGAAGCGCGAACTGCTTCGTGTCGACCGTAATGCCCGCGAGCAGCATCGTGGCTTCCAGCGTGCTAAGCTTCACCTTGTCGTGAATGTATTGGAGCAGCTCCGTAACCAGCTCGCAGGTGGAAGAAGCGTACGGCTCCAGGTAGACCAGCACCGCTTCATTGATGAACTCTTCGCCGCGCCGGTGGTGATCGACGACCACAATCCGGCTGGCCGCCTGCACAAGACGCGGTTCCATCGTCATGGAAGCCTTATGCGTATCCACTACGATCAGCAGCGTATGCTCGGTCATAAGCTGAAGCGCCTGCTCGGCCGTTACGAACGAGCTGTACAGTCCCTCATCCTTCCGAAGCTGCTCCAGCATGCGGGAGATCGAAGGATTCGGACCGTCGAGCACAATATCCGCCTCTACATTGTACATCTGGGCGGCCCGCAGCAGCCCGATCGACGCCCCGACGGCGTCGATATCGGGATTGCGGTGCCCCATAATAATGACACGGTCGCTCTCCTGGATCAGGTCCCGCAGAGCGTGCGCGATGACCCGGGCGCGCACCCGGGTCCGCTTCTCGGCGGCGTTGCTCTTGCCCCCGTAGAAAGACAGCCGCTGGCCGGCCTTGACCGCAGCCTGATCGCCGCCCCGCCCCAGCGCCATGTCCAGACTGGACTGGGCCAGCGCGCCGAGCTCGCTCGCCGACTCCGCGCCGAAGGCCATGCCGATGCTCAGCGTCATCGGCACCTTGAGGTCGGCCGTCATCTCCCGGACCTCGTCCAGGATGACGAACCGGCTCTCTTCCAGCGCCTGGAGGCTCCGGTAGTTCAGCAGCATCAGATAGCGCTCCGAGGACAGCCGCCGCAGATAGACATCGAATTCCTTCGCCCAGTCCGTAATCTCGCTGGTCACCTTGGCAATCAGCGACGTCCGCTGCTGGTCGTCCATGCCCTGCGCGGCTTCGTCGAGATTATCCATCAGCAGAATACCGAGCGCGAGCTTCTCTTCCTCATACTGGGCGCGCAGGGTGACCAGTTCAGTGATTTCATACAGGTACAGCATCCGTTCGCTTGGAATAACCACGACCTGATAATGGCGCTCATCCACCCGGATCTCCATCCGGTGTTCTTTCAGCGCCCCTTCGCGTCCGGCTTCCCGGCGCACCGGCATCTGGGGAACTCCCGTCAGCAGCTTCGCCACATCGGGCAGCAGCTCCGTCAGCGCTTCTCCCACCAGCGACCGCCGGGCAAAGATATCGCCGGCATGGCGATTGTTCCATTCCACCGTCCGGTCCTCGCTGTAGAGAATAATGCCGAGCGGAAGCATTCCGACCGCTTCTCCCTCTACCCGCTTAATCCGGAAAGAGAGCCCGTTGATGTACTCCACCAGATTGCGGCGGAAGGCAAGCTCGGATTGCAGCATGGTGAGGCAGAGCAGACCGGCCACGAACAGACTCGCCACGCCCAGTATCCAGTTGTAGACACTGACGGCGATAATCAGAAGCAGCAGAAGTATGAACGCCCAGACGGTGTGATAGCCGTGCCAGCGTTTTTGCAGAAATTTTGGCATTCGCTCTCACCCTAACGTCTCGATTTGGTCACCATTTCACGCAGCGGGAACACCAGATCAATGATTCCAATGATACGCAGCGGCGGCAGCAGAATGATCGGAATAGCCAGCAGAATGGGCAGCGTCTTATTCCAGCCCCGTTCATGGGCGATGAAGAAGAAGAATCCGATTGCCTGAATCATGAACCCGATCTGCAGCAGCAGCAGCAGATTGAAGGCGATCATCGCCATCGGCGAACTGTCATTGCCGCCCGACAGCATTTGAAGCACAAAGCCGATCAGATAATACCATACCAGCGATTTGGGCAGCCGCCATTCACGGGCCGGACGCATCCGCGGCGCTACGTAGCCCATGCTGCCGAGAATCGGCCGGACGATGCTGTGGGTCAGCACAGAGATTACCGCCGAGAATACGATCATGGCCATCGGAAGAATCTGCACGGTTCTCGCGCTGAATTCATCCACACTGTCGGCATTCAGGCCAAGGTCGGTGAACAGCGAGCTGCCGGCGCCGAGTTCGCCCAGAGGCGAGACCGTCATATGAATCGCTTCGTTCATAATATCGTTGACGTACGTATAGAGATTGAAGGAGAACAGCACCTTCCCGATAAACAGCAGCAGCACAAATTGAGCCAGAATGGTACAGGCTCCCGCTACAATCGTCGAGAAAGCCGGCGACCGCCGGCGGTACCAGCGCACCATAACCAGCGAGGGGATCAGGAAGTAGGCGGCAATCCAAATATTGATTGGACTAAGCAGCCCGACGATGACCCATACCGGCAGCACACTTGCAAGAAACTGCTTCCTGCCAAGGGTAGTGCCCAGCACAATGGGAGGAATCAGAATGAACAGAGTGGTTATAATCAGCAGGCTCGTGGACAGGGACAGCAGCAGGAACAGATAAGCGACGCTCCATGCGGCGGATGACCAGCGAAATTTCAAAGTGTTCACCTCTTACGCATATGTTCTTCTAGTGCCGAAATGTCTTGATACCACTCCTCGAGCTGGTGGCCTTCCTGCCGGTGCTTCCGCAGCTTCTCCTGCAGCAGATCATCGAGGTCTCGATACGGGATGCCGAGCCTTCGGCCCAGGATATAGCAGCTCATAATCAGGCTGGCCAGACTGTCGGCCACACGAGCCGTACTGCCTTCCCATAACGCTTTGAACAGCCGGGATACTTGATCCACTACTTCCGTCTTCAACCACTCGATGACCTTGGCCCGTTTGGCCACGTCCAGTTCTTTAGGCGCCTTGGACATTTCTCTACCTCCGGGAAAAGCTTTATTCTCCATTATAGCATAAATGGCTATAAGCAACACCGAAGCCCCCGGGGAAGGGGCCCGTCCCCCGGCATGAATAAAGGCCCGATCTCCGCGGGGGCATTGCGGAAAACAGGCCTTCCTTCGCATGAATGCGGCTATAAGGCGGCTATATCGACTCCATCGACTGACGCGATACGAACTTCTCGCAATATTCAATGATCTGGCTCCGGCGCACAATCCCGATGAATCGGTTCATATCGTCAACGACCGGCACAAAGTTCTGAACCTTGGCCAGATTAATCAGATCCTCCATGTCCGCCTCAATGGAGACCGGCTTGTTGCTCATGCGCAGCGGCACATCTCTCAGCAGGAATTTGGATGAGTTCTCGAACGTCACCTTGCCGCCCGATTCTTTCATATACCACAAGAGGTCTCCCTCCGTTACCGTTCCGGCGTATTCGCCGCCCGGTCCCAGTATGGGCACTGCGGTATAACGGTGAAATTCCATCCGCTCCAGGGTCTGGCGCAGGGTAGAATCCAGGGTAACGCAGGCCACTTCCTGTTTAGGAAGCAGAAAAAACGCGATGTTCATTGGGTTTAGGTCCTCCTCAAATAAAGTCCCAGCGCCATTATACCATATAAATGGCAGACAGCAGCCGGAACTTTGCGGCTGCTGTCTGAATATCGGCCCTGCTTGCCGGATGAGACGGTCGGCTTATTGAGCGGCCGGCGAAGCGGAAGCCTTCGGCTTCAGCGCATCCGCCGCCTTGCCGGGATCAATCAGTTGATCGACCGGAGTGGAGGCATTCATCCAGTTGTCGATCATGGCCTTGGCCTGATCCAAGTACTTGTCATCCACGATGTCATAATAGACTCCGTCGATCTTTTGGCCTTCGCCCATTACCGTGAAGCTGGAGATATCGACCTTCTTGCCGACCATGAACTTCTTCGCAAGGTCGGTAATCATCGTCGGCTTCATATCGGTCTTGAAGTTCTCTCCCAGAATATTGAGCAGATCCGAGATATGGCCGATCTGGTTCAGCGACAGCATCTTGTTGGCCAGGACATCCAGGAACACCTGCTGCCGTTTCGTCCGGTTGAAGTCGCTGTCCTCGCGGTAGCGCACATAATTTAGCGACTCTTCGCCATTGTAGAGCGACTTGCCGCCCTCGATTGTGAACTTCTCGTGGTCGGCGCCCTTGTTGCGGATCGTCTTCTGGATGGGCAGCGGCAGTCCGCCGAGCTCGTCGACCACATCCTTGACGCCCTGGAAATTGATCGTGGCATAATACTGGATATCGTGGCCAAGCAGCGCTTCCAGCGTATCCTTGGCCATCTGCTGACCGCCGAATGCATACGCATGGGTGATCTTGTCTTTCCGGTCATTGCGGTGCCCGATAATCTCCGTATAGGTATCCCGGGGAATCGAGATCAGCAGAACCTTGTAGTCCTCGGGGCGCACAACCGCGTAGATCATCGTATCGGAGCGTGCCGTCTCGTTGCCTCGCTGGTCGGTGCCCAGCAGCATAACCGAGAACGGGTCGCTCTTGTAGGCAATCGGTTCCGGCGCTACGCCCTTGGTTCCATTGTCCGGCTTCAGCGGAACATAGGATTTCTCCTGAAGCGTCTGTTCCACCTGATCGGCAAGGAATATATCAAATGCCAGAACCTTCAGCGGATTGCGGAACAGAAAGACGCCCGCCCCAAGCAGCACAATCATCGCCAGGGCAATGTACCGCTTTTTCAGCCCTTTTTTCTTCTTCGTCTTTTTCATTGTCCTTTTCCTTCTTTAAGAGTATGGAATGAGACCCTGCCTGATTAATAAGAGGTCTTGGTTTATATATGTTCATATATATGGTACAATGCAGCCGCAATACCCGGCTCCATCCGTTGGCTCTTCTCGCCTGTCTTGTCTCTGTATGCGATCCTGCCGCCTTGCTCGGTGCCTCTCTCCGGCCCTCCTTCCATTACATAAACAATATTTCTATTGTAATCACTCTTTTCTGAAAAAGAAACAACAAAACCCGACATTTTTGTCATTTATATACGGTTTTCCACGCTTCGCCAACGGCATGGGCGGCTAAAATCATCACAACCATGCACCCGCCGGCCGGTGCCCATACCCACCATTCGTGGCGGAGCGTCTGCAGGGACGCCGCCTCGGCCAGCATATTGCCCCAACTCGGCTCTCCGGCCGGAACGCCGAAGCCGAGGAACCCGAGGCTGCTCTCCGCCGCCAGCATCGAGGCGAACGTCCAGACGCCTTGAACGGTCCACACCGGAAGCAGCGCGGGAAGCAGATGCCTCACCATAATCCGCAGCGGGCCCGCGCCCAGCGCCCGGGCGGCAAGCACATAATCGCTGTGCTTCTCCGACAGCGTCCGGGCCCGGATCAGCCGGGCGAAGCCGCCCCAGCCGAGCAGACCGGCCACGCTGATCAGCGCCGGCACGCCGCCGCCGGGCCAGAGGCTTTTGACCACGGTCACCACAATCAGAAAGGGAAACGCCAGCACCAGGTCGGTCAACCGCATCAGCACCGCATCCGCCCAGCCCCCCAGATAAGCGGCCGTCAGGCCAACCGCCGTGCCGATCGCGCCGATCAGCAGGGTGGCCGCTGCACCGATCAGCAGCGTCGTCCTTCCGCCGTAGAGCAGACGGGCGCCTACGTCCCTCCCCCCCTTGTCGGTGCCAAGCCAGTGCCCTCCGCCGGGAGGACGGTTCAGCTCGCGCAGCGAGATCCGGTTCGGATCGTAATGGACGATCAGCGGAGCCATCAGACAGAGCAGCGCCAGAACCGCCGCAACTCCCGCGCAAACAGCCGCGATGCGGAAATGCTTCGCATTTCCGTCCGCGGCCCGAAGCCGGCTTGACTGAGATCGAACATCGAACCGGTTCATCCTCTTCCTCCTTGCATGCTGCGAATTCGGGGGTCCAGCCAGCCGAGCAGCAGATCGGCCAGCACATTCCCGGCGATGACCATCGCCCCTGTCAGGAGCGTCAGCGCCATCATGACGGCATAGTCCCGGCCGGCCGCCGCTGCGAGAAACAACGTGCCGATGCCCGGGTAGCTGAAGATATTCTCTACTACTACCGTCCCCCCAAGCAGCATGCCGAAATCCAGCCCGACCACAGCGGTCAGCGGAACCAGCGCGTTCCGCAGAATATGCCGCCGGTAGACTTCCGCTTCGGACAGTCCCTTGGCCACCGCTGTCGTCACATGCGGCCGGAGCCGGTTCTCCGCCGTTTCGCTGCGCAGGAACTGCGTGTAGGCCGCTGCCCCGCCCAGCGCGAGCACGGCCGCCGGCAGCAGGGCGTGTCGCAGACGATCCCACAGCGGCCAGGCACCGCCGTCTCCTCCGGCCGACACCGTTCCCCCGACGGGAACCCAGTGGAGCCTAGCGCCGAACAGATAGAGCGCAGCCACGGCAACGACAGCCGTAGGGACGGCATACAGCAGATAGCTTCCGCCGGTAATCAGACGGTCGGCCCAGCCGCCCGCCGAACGGCTTGCGGCTGTACCGAGCCCTAACGCGGCTCCATACGACAGAATCAAGGCCAGTACCGCCAACAGCGCTGTCTGCGGCAGACGCTGGGCGATCAGTTCCGACACCTCCATCTGATACAGGGAGGAACGGCCCAGATCGCCTGTTGCCGCCCCTTTCAACCATCGTCCGTATTGAACCAGAACCGGGTCGCCATAGCCCAGCTTCTCCCGCTGCTCCGCCAGAACTTTCGGATTTCGCAGCGAAGGGTCTCCTCCCCGGCCCAGCCCGTCTCCGGGCATCTGCTTGGCAAGCAGGAATACGGCGATCGTCAGCAGCAGCAGCAGCGGAACCGCCGCTGCCAGCCGCCGAAGCGCATACTTCAGCATCGCCGACCCCCCTATTCCGTCACCCACCAGCGATAAGGATCGATAATGTTGCTCATGGAGTTGATCCGTACTCCCTGCAGCCGGCTGCTGACCGCCGTGATCGTCTCGCGTTCCGCCAGGAAGATCATCGGCACCTCTTCATTGAGCAGCTTCTGCCATTCATAATAGATCTGTCTGCGGTACAGCTTATCGTACGCCTTCAGGCCGACGCCTTCGCGAATCAGCCTCTCATTTTCCGGTGACGACCAGCGGGTGTAATTCCAGAGGTCGTTCTCCCGCCATAAACCCGTAGGGTCGGGGTCCGGAGCCAGTCCCCATACCCCATTGAATAATTCTACCGAAGGATCGTCTTCCTCCACCTCCGTGTAGAAGGTGTTCAGTTCCTTCAGCGCCCCGCCGTTCAAGCGCACGTCCAGACCGACATCCCGCCAGTTCTGGATCATCGCCTGGGTTCTCGGTTCTGCCATAACGCCGCCTGTCATTCCGTCAAAATGAATCGTCAACGGCTTGCCCTTCGGGTCTTCCCGCAGGCCGTCTCCGTTCCGGTCGGTGTATCCGGCGCTGTCCAGCAGCGCCTTGGCCTTGGCCGGGTCATACGGATACGGATTAAGCTCTCCTGCCGGAGCCGCCGCCCAGCTCGATCCCGGGATCGGGGACTCCACCAGCCTTCCCAGACCGAAAGAGAAGGCATCAATGATGCCCTGCCGGTCCAGCGCGTAGTACATCGCCTGCCGGAGCCTTTTGTCCGCGAACTTGGGATTGTCCATAACGACCTTCCCTGCCTCCGCATCCCAGCGGCCGAACTTGAAGCCGATATATTCATAGGAGAGATCCGCCGTCTTCAGCACCTTCACCTGATCCATTCCGCTCAGTTCCTGATAAGCATCCCGCGGCGCCTGCTCGATGTCGAGTTCGCCCTGCTTGAACAGACTCGGAACCAGACTGTCGTCGTACACCTTATAGAGAATGCCGTCTAGCAGCGGACGCCCGCGGTAGTAATCATCGAACCGTGAGAGCCGCACCGACTCCCCCGGCTGTATCGAAGTGACTCGGAAGGGGCCGATGCCGATCGGCGCGCGGCGCACCTGGTCGCTCGAAGGCATATCCTTCACCGCCACGCCGGCAAAATAATTCTTATTCATAGGGTAAGCCCACAGATTATCAATAGTATTAGCTCGCGGCGCGGCTACCGTAATCCGGATCGTATACGGGTCGATTACGGCAATACCCGAAATCTTGTCGGCATGACCTTCATGGTAGGCCTCAGCGCCCTGAATCATTTCTACATTGGAATAACGGGGGCCGGTATAATCGGGATCGGCAATGGTCTCCAGCGCGAACTTCCAGTCTTCCACCGTCAGCTCGTCGCCGTTCTGCCACCGCACCCCCTGCTTGATCTTGAATGTAAACGTCCGGTGATCCGCCGACTCCTGCCACGCTGCAATCCCGGGGACGGTCGTCAGATCATCCCTGACGGTGAACAGCGGTTCGGTCATAAACTCCAGTACATGGAAATCGTCTTCTCCCTCATAGAAGGCCGGTTCAAGCAGCCCTTTGAAGGCCGACGGATAGCCATAGGTCACGACGCCCCCTTCCCGGGGGCCGGCGCTTGCAGCCGTCTCCGCCCTCTCTGAATTCACCGCCGGGCTTCCGCCGCACCCTGCCAGCAGACCCAGCAGCACAAGCGAAAGACCGAGCGTCCGGATCATTCTCCCATTCTTCATTTCCTTGTTCCTTCCTGAATGAGCTGCGCTTTTATTTGTATTCCACTGGTCAATTGTGCCTATAGACAGCCGTTCTACAAAATTTAAAACATCATACAATGTCTGTTCTAATGCCGTCAACCTCTTTATCCGCTCCCCGGCTTCTGCCGCTTTTAGTTGCGTCCGGCAGGTGAACACCGAAGAGACCGGAGACTTGATGCGGACAAAAAAAGGACAGCCGGGAAATCCCGGCTGTCCTTCGCTTGCACGCACACACTTCTTATTCAGTTGTGTAAGGCAGCAGTGCGATTTGACGAGCACGCTTGATTGCGATCGTCAGGGCGCGCTGGTACTTGGCGCTTGTGCCCGTTACACGGCGAGGCAGGATTTTGCCGCGCTCGCTGATGAATTTCTTCAGCAGCTCCGTGTCTTTATAGTCAATGTGAGTAATCTTGTTAACGGTGAAATAGCAGACTTTACGACGCTTGTTGCGGCCGCCGCGGCGTGCCGGTCTCTTGTCGTTGTCTCCGCCTTCTCTTTGCTTGAAAGCCATTGTCTTTTCAGTCCTTCCATTTTAGAATGGCAAATCATCATCCGATATATCGATCGGTTTACCGTCTCCCGAAAAAGGGTCCTGGTTGTTGCTGCTGCGCGAGAAATTGTTGTTTCCGCGCCCGCTTCCACCGCTGTTGCCACCGCCGTAAGAAGGCTCTTCCGGCAGGTTTCCGTTCGAGGATTGACCCCCGTCGCGGTTCTGCGCAGACTCGAGGAAACGGACATTATCGGCAATCACTTCGGTCACGTATACACGTTTACCTTCGTTATTCTCGTAATTCCGCACCTGCATGCGGCCTTCCACCGCTGCCAGCCGACCTTTGCGCAAGTAATTGGCACAGGTCTCCGCCAGTTGTCTCCAGGTAACGATCGGAATAAAATCGGCTTCGCGTTCTCCGCCTTGGCTGGTGAACGGACGGTCTACGGCAAGCGTAAACTGCGTTACCGCCACACCGGCGGGCGTATAGCGAAGCTCCGGATCACGGGTCAGACGGCCGATCAGGATGACACGGTTCAGCATAACGGGTCCCCTCCTTGGAACGGTTGTACAAATTGGGCTTAGGCTACGTCGTTCGTGATGAGATAACGAATAACTTCGTCGGAAATCTTCATGATACGCTCCAGCTCGGTAACAACTGCCGGTTCAGCAGTAAAGTTCACCAGAACAAAAACGCCATCACGGAATTTCTTGATCTCATACGCAAGGCGTTTCTTACCCTGCACATCGTGCTTTGTAATCTCACCGCCGTTGGAGATGATGCCTTGGAATTTTTCGACTGCGGCTTGAACGGCTTCCTGTTCAATGTCCGGACGAATAATGTACATCACTTCGTATTTGCGCATAACTTTCACCTCCTTATGGTCTGCGGCCCCTGATCTTATGCCAGGAGCAAGGATCGAGCACAAACTCGAACTTTAATATTATACCAAGCCTTCACTTGGAGTGCAAGCCTTCATCCTTGCAGAACCTTCCGGTCATGAAGGCCCGGGCGGCCGCGCACACTAAAGGACGCATTGCATTTCAATTTCAAGGAGGTACCTTCCACATGGGCGAACAGACCGAATACGAAAAGGGCGACCGGGCCCCCAATCCCGGACTCTACACCGAAGTAAGCGAAGCCCGCAGCTTCCATACTCAAGTTCAGAACCCGAAGACGATCCGGATGGAGAAGGGCGATATTTTTCCCGAGACGACCAACAAGGACCGGAAGTGGAAGAAAGTCGAGAAGGCCCGCGTCCATTGACGCCGCTCTTCTTTTCTAGGCCATGTATAGAACTTCATTCCTCCGGTTATTCTAATCTCAGGCAGCACAAGAGAGAGGTGTGGTTCCGTTGGACTTTCCGGTCGAACGCAGGTCACAGGATTTCTGATTGGACACCTATCGCCTTGTCAGGGAACAAGCGTCCCGCGTTGCTGTAGCGTATGCACCAGAAAGATTTCCATCCAAAATCCGGTGCTGCCCGGGAGGACCCTGCAAAGGGTCCTTTTCCTTATGGAAATCGCAGTTGATACAACTAAAAAGCGACCCCGCAATGGAGTCGCCTGTGTATTTTGTGCGGTTATGGCGGAGAGGGTGGGATTCGAACCCACGCACGCTTTGACACGCCTAACTGATTTCGAGTCAGCCCCCTTGGGCCTCTTGGGTACCTCTCCGCAGCAAGATTTATTATATCAGATATTTAGGATTCGCGCAAGTGGTTCTTGAAGAACTTAGAAACGGCTTAAAGATTTTCTCATCTTAAAGATCTGTTGAGTCTTCCTTGGACGCAGCCGAGACCAGCACTTTCTTGAGGTTCTTCTCGAACTTCGCGCGCGGAACCAGCACGCTGTGCTGGCATCCCGTGCATTTGATCCGGATATCCATCCCCATTCGTATGATCTCCATCTCATTCGCTCCGCATGGATGCGGCTTCTTCATCTGAACGATATCGCCGAGTCCGAATACCTTACGCTCCACCGTTCTTCTCTCCCTTCTTCTCTTCCTGCGCTGCAGCGGCTTCCCGTTCACTGCGTTCCTGCCCGGCGGACTGCTCGGCCTTCGTCTTGGCTTCCGCTTCCGCCTGAGCTTGGGCCTCTTCCTCGGCCTTCGCCTTCTCGGCTTCTTCCGCCTGCTTCAGAGCCCGCTGCTCCAGCGCCTGCTTGATGTCCTCATGGATCTGGCGTTCAGCCGCCTCCTTCTGGTTGGGCATCGTCTGGGCGGCAACGCGGATTACATATTCGGCGGTCGTCATCGACTGAATCCCCAGAATGTTCGGGTAGGCCAGTACGCTGGGATTGCGTTCTTCAATGCCCTGCATGGCACCTGAAATCAGGGACAGCGTCTCTTCAAGGGGCTGATCCATCTTCACCGGCACATCCACAACCGCCATGGCGTTGGACAGCGAGTAATTCACTACATTGGTTATGGTTCCATTGGGAATAATATAGACTTCGCCGGTAAGACCGATAATGCGCGTTGTCCGAAGTCCGATGACCTCGACCGTTCCCTTATAGCTCCCCGTCTGTATAACGTCGCCTACCGCGAATTGATCCTCCAGAATAATGAAGAAACCGGTGATGACATCCTTCACCAGGCTCTGTGCTCCGAAGCCGATTGCCAACCCCAGCACGCCTGCGCTTGCAATCAGCGGCCCCAGATCAAAATGGAATTCCGACAGAATCAGCAGCAGCATAATGAAATTGCAGATAACCGTTACCGTATTCTTCAACAATTCGCCGACCGTCGAGAACCGGCGGGTGCTGCTTGGCGAACTCCGCACCGACTTGCGTTCCAGCGATTGATCAATCAGTCCGTATACAATCTTGATAATCAGTCTCGTCAACAGGAAGATAACGATAATCCGGATTCCCGCAAAAAGCACATTTGCCCACATATCCGCGTCCGTTACCCAATTCCAGATCCGGTCCTTGAAGGTCACCGCCTGGTCCACCGTATCCTGAAGCGTCTCCATTGCCGATGAGGTGGCCGAAGGAATTGGCGATGGTGATAGCGTTGGTGATGGTGCCGGTGTACTCCCGGCTGCTGCAAGCATATTCTGATATCCGTGAATCATCCTTCTTCCTCCTCACTCTGCTGTAATCCGATACTCCTCCGCGCCGACTTTCTCAAAGATACCGCGAATCTCCACCTGCTGCTCTCTGATAATTTCTCTTACCCGAGCAAGACAACCGGGATCAAATTGAATCGACATCGCACATCCCGCGGTAATCTCCTTCGGTGTCGGAAATATATCAATCTCGATCCCCGCATACTCCAGCAGCATTTCAGCTCGCAGCGCCTGCTGGGTCGAATCGAATGCGATCAGCAGTTCCTGCTCCATCTGTCCCGCCCCCCTGGGCGCCTGGGCCCATCTTCATCTCGCCGAGTATAAAAACCTTCTCCCGGCCATATACTGGTTACCATCCACTAGACTCGTCCAAGGAAAGGAAGATGGTATGAATCAATCGATTCCTCCCCTGCCGGCCCACGAAATGTCTTGTTTAAAAATAGCACATACCGATCCGGAAATCTATTCGGCCGTCATTCATCGCCTGCTGTTCCACCTGTCCCGCTCCGCTCCCGGTTCGCCGATTGTCGTCATCTGCATCGGAACCGACCGTTCTACCGGCGATGCGCTCGGCCCGCTGGTCGGCACCGCTCTCGCCCGCTTCCGCAGTCCTCTTTTTGAACTGTATGGCACTCTGGAGAACCCGGTTCATGCCGTCAACCTTCAGGACACCTTGAATGAGATTCAGGGCCGGTTCCACCGCCCGTTTGTCATTGGCATTGACGCCTGCCTCGGCCATTCCGCAAGTGTAGGCTGTATCCAGGTGGTCGAGGGTCCGCTCCGCCCCGGAGCAGGGGTGAATAAACAACTGCCGCCGGTCGGCGATATCCATCTAACGGGCATCGTCAACGTCGGCGGCTTCATGGAGTATTTTGTTCTGCAGAATACCAGACTGAGTCTGGTCATGCGCTTATCGGAGATTATTTCCTCCGCCCTCTATTCTGCCTTGAAGCAATGGCATCTGCATGCTAGATCTGCTGCAGCGCTTGAGCAATGACTTCCTGTTCTTCAGGAGACAGCGCGTAGACAGAAGCGCCGGCTTCCAGCGGCTTGGAGTAGATATAGGAGCTGTCGCGGCTGTGAAGACTGGTCAGAACAATGCCATTCTTATGTTCATCGACGATGGCCAGCGAGAAGCTCAGATCATTGCCGCGTTCACCGAATGCATTATAACGTTTTAACGCGACCTTGGCCTTCAGCCCCTGCACTTTAACCAGAAGGCCTTCGATCGCGCGGGCATGGTTCTCTTGTTCTTCTTCAAGCCGGTCGCTCTGATTCTTTAGATCAATCAACAGCGTCTCCAAATCTTCAATCCCTGTCCCTCCCATCATGGAGGCGTATCTCCGGCGCATGCCGCGAATTCGGCTGCCCTGCATCAGCACCAGGATGAACAGGATCAGAATGAGCAGCCCCATCCCGCCCACAATCCAGCCCAATTGTTCCTGGAGCAGTGAATTAATGTCCGACATCGTTTACCTTCCTCTTTTTCATGGAATATCTCATCAGACTCCAGCGCCTAAGATATGACGCATTGCCTCCAGCAGCGACCGCACCTCATCTTCCGTTGTCCCGACGCCTACGCTCGCACGAACAGCACCGCTCGCCAGCGTGCCCATCGCTTCATGCGCCAACGGCGCACAGTGCATCCCTGCCCGAACGGCAATTCCGAACTCCCGGTCCAGCCGGTGCGCAACCCGGGCCGAATCCAATCCCTTCACTGTAAAAGCGATAAGCCCGCTGCGCTCTTCTCCCGCTCGCGGCCCCAGCAGCCTTATGCCCGGCAGCTCTTGCAATCCTTCCATCAGCATCTGCACCTGTTCCCACTCCCGGCGATGAATACAGCCCGGCTTCCATTCACGCACCCGGCGAACGCCAGCCAGGAGACCTGCAATACCCGGTACGTTCTGCGTACCTGATTCATACCGGTCAGGCCGCACATCCGGCTGTTCCCTGTTCTCCGATTGGCTCCCCGTGCCTCCGGTCAGAATCGGCTCCAAATCGAGATCAGGAGCGATATAAAGTCCTCCTGTCCCCTGCGGACCAAGAAGACCTTTGTGTCCCGGAAAAGCCAGCAGGTCAATATTCATTAAAGAGACGTCAATATCCAGGCTTCCGGCAGACTGCGCCGCATCCACCAGAAACCTTGCCCCTCTCGACTTGGCCAGATCACCGATCTCTCCAACTGGCTGAATGCTGCCCAACAGGTTGGAACTGTGCGTACATACGACCAGCTTCGTATTCGGTCTGAACAGCCTGCCAAGATGAGAGAGATTCACATAACCGTCCGCATCGACTTCAGCAAAGTCAACCTCTACCCCTCTTGTCCGCCGTAAATACTCCAGCGGTCTGCGCACCGAATTGTGTTCCGCCATGGTTGCAATCACGTGGTCGCCCGGTTTCAGAGTGCCCTGTATGGCCATATTCAGTGCCATGGTCGTGTTGTAGCAGAAGGCCAAATCCTGGGCATTGCGAATGCCGAACAACTGCGCCAGTTCCATGCGCGCTCGAACCAATAGGCGTCCGCTGTCTACCGCAAGAGAATGACTCCCCCTCCCCGCATTGGCACCCGCCTGTTCCATCGCCTCTACAACGGCCCGGATGACTTCAGGCGGTTTCGGCCAAGAGGTGGCCGCATGATCCAGATAAATAACATCCTTCGCCATCCTCACCCTCCATCCCGCAATTGCCTTCTCCTCTAAAAAACATACCCTCCCCCGCCACCGGACAGGTTCGGATATGTCTTCTTGCACCTCTTCGGCTCAAGAACCGCTTACTGCTGGCCCAACAACTCCAGCAGGCGTTCCAGATCCTGATTGCTGTAATAATTCAATTCAATCTTCCCTTTGTCTTTGCCATGCTTGATCTTTACCGTCGTTTTGAACCGTTCTCTTAGCGTCTCTTCCATTTGGTCAATATACGGATCACGCTTAATTGTTTTTGGCTTGGCTGTTGGAGTCGGCTGACGGTCGAGGTTCTTCACAGCATCCTCGAGTTCACGCACACTCCATTCCTGTTCCACACACTGTCCTGCAAGCTGCTTAATCAATTCCGGGTCTTTAAGGGCCGCAATGGCACGGGCATGTCCCATCGAAATTGTTCCACGTGAAACATATTCTTTCACTTCTTCAGGCAGCGTCAGCAGGCGAAGGAAATTGGCGATATGCGATCTGGACTTTCCTACCTTTAAGGATAGTTCTTCCTGGGTCAAGGAGAATTGATCCATTAACCCTTGGTAGGCGACCGCCACTTCCATGGCATTCAGATTCTCGCGCTGCAGGTTCTCAATCAGCGCAATCTCCATTACCTGCTGATCGCTGAAACTGCGGACAACAGCGGGAATGGTTGCTTTTCCGCAATACTGGGAAGCACGGAATCGCCGCTCACCGGCTATGATCTCATAGCCTTTCAGTACACTTCGTACAATAATAGGTTGAATGACTCCATGCTGACGAATCGACTCTGCCAGCTCCTGAATCGCCTCTTCCTTGAACTCTTTACGAGGCTGATACGGGTTGGCTCGCAGCTGTCCCAAGGGGATTTCTACGACCTTGTCATCCTCATGGATGGACAGCGACGGAATCAGGGCATCCAGTCCTTTGCCCAGACGCTTACTCATACGAAACCACTTCCTTTGCCAACTCAAAATACACTTCCGCGCCTTTGGAACGCGGATCATAGGTAACGATCGACTGTCCGTGCGAAGGCGCTTCGCTCAGACGGACGTTGCGCGGGATAATCGTGCGGTATACCTTTTCCTGGAAATACTTCTTTACTTCTTCAATGACCTGGATACCCAGATTCGTTCGGGCATCCAGCATGGTCAGCAAGACGCCTTCAATCCGCAGCAGCGGATTGAGATTCTTTTGTACGAGACGAACCGTATTGAGCAGCTGGCTTAATCCTTCAAGCGCATAATACTCGCACTGGATCGGGATGATAACCGAATCGGCAGCCGTCAGCGAATTGATCGTCAGAATCCCCAGCGAAGGCGGACAGTCGATCAGAATATAATCGTACTGCGGTTTGACCAGACTCAGCGCCTTCTTCAGACGGAGCTCGCGGGAAATGGTCGAGACCAGTTCGATTTCGGCCCCGGCCAGCTGAATAGTCGCCGGTATAATATGAAGGCCGTCAATCTTGGTCTCCAGGATAGCATCCCGGGGATGAACTTCATTAATGAGGATGTCATAGATGCAGTTCTCGACATCGGCTTTATTAATCCCGACTCCACTGGTCGTATTGCCTTGGGGGTCGATGTCTACAAGCAGGACCCGTTTACCCAAGGTAGCCAGACTTGCTCCGAGATTGACCGAAGTCGTGGTTTTGCCGACCCCGCCCTTTTGATTCGCTATGGCTATAATTTTGGACACTGAATTCACCTCGAATGGTTGGGAAGAATCCTCTGGTAGTCGATGTTTGCTGCGATCTTCGCCCTCTTCCGGTTTTTGCTCTTCCGCAGAGGGGCAGTCATGGGAAAGGCGGCCAATAACGTCCAGGCCGCCTTCAACTGCAAACCACTTATCGTTTTGGAATTTGAATGACGATTTCATAATGGTCGCCCCGATCATTCTCCGATGTCTTGATCGCCATTCCGGAGCCGCTCACCATATCGATGGATTGCCTGATCGTATTCAGGGCTAGTCTGACATCCTTTGTGTATGAGATTCGTTTGGCTTTCTTGATCTTGGCGTTCTCTTTATAGAAGGCAATTCTAGCCTCCGTTTGTTTCACATTCAGGCCTTTGGAAATAATTTCGCCCAGCACCTTTATCTGCAGCTCTGTACTCTCCAGAGACAGCAGCGATCGGGCATGGCGTTCGGTGATTTGACGCTCCATCAGCGCTGTTTTGACTTCTTCCGGAAGCTGCAGCAGTCGGATCTTATTGGCGATCGTGGATTGACTCTTGCCCAGCCGTTGAGCAAGGCTTTCCTGGGTCAGTTGATGCAGATCGATCAGCTTCTGATAGGCGATTGCCTCTTCAATGGAAGTTAATCCCTCCCGCTGAAGATTCTCGATGAGAGCGATGGAAGCGGCCTGCGAGTTATTGAAATCCCGCACGATGGCTGGTATGTTCGCCATACCCAGCTTTTTGACTGCGCGCCACCGTCTTTCGCCGGCGATAATCTCGTATTGGGAATCTCTCATGCGAACGACGATCGGCTGGATGATACCGTGTGTCTTGATCGTCTGGCACAGCTCCTCAATCTTCTCATCGTCAAAGATCGTTCTCGGCTGGTAAGGACTGCTGATGACCTGGTCCACCGGGATTTGTTTGATTTCTTCTCCGCTGCTCCGCTCGGTAAATCCAAACAGCTTGGTGAATTGTTCTTTCATTCCGTTCATAACCACCTAATTTCGTAATTGTATGCGTTTATACTGAAGAGCATAATTCCACATACAGGCAATGGCCATCAACCGAACCCTTCGTTCAGCTATTCTTTATTCTATCACTTTTTCCGCTATAATCCTATTCTTCATCAAGACCTATTTTTCTTGGTAGACGAACGGAAGGCTCCGGCATGACCCGACAAAAAAGCCCTGCCTGTCGGCAGGACTCATCCAAAGAAAGGAATATCTGTTTCACGTGGAACATTAAATGAGCGGCGATTTAGCCGGTACACCCGCCTTGCGCGGGTATTTAGAGGGCGTTCCCGCCGTCTTGCGGATGACAACCAAATGCCTGGCGGATTCCTCGACAGGCAGCGTCATAGATTCCACGGCGGCAACCTCGCCTTTAAGTTCCTTCAGACTGCGTACCGCCTCTGTCAGTTCTTCTGCTGGATCGCTTCCCTTCATGGCAACGAACAGGCCTTGGGGACGCACGAACGGCAGACAGAACTCGTTCAGCAGCGCCATTCGGGCCACCGCTCTGGCCGTAGCGAGATCATAGCGGTCCCGATGCTCGGGCAGACGGGCAATATCCTCCGCCCTTCCATGAATCAGTTCCACATGAGACAGTTCCAATTCATCGGCTACATGCCGGAGGAAGGAAATTCGCTTGGCCAGCGAATCCACAATCGTCAGCTTCAGTTCCGGAAAAGCGATCTTGAGTGGAATCCCGGGAAAGCCTGCGCCCGATCCGATATCGGCAAGCGACTGCACCTTGGACAGATCAACAAAGAATGCCAGAGAGAGCGAATCATAGAAATGCTTCATATAAACCTGTTCGCGTTCCGTAATCCCAGTCAGGTTCATCTTCTGATTCCATTCAACCAATTCCTGATAATATCGTTCAAACTGTTCCAGTTGACGAGGGCTGAGTTCAATTCCTTTCGGTCCCAGCCACTCCGTAAACCGCTTCTGTAAATCATCCATGTCGGGATTATCCTTTCGCAGCAGCTACGCGGTTAAATTGCTCCAGGTAGACCAGCAGAATGGAGACGTCTGCCGGTGTGACACCGGAAATGCGGGAAGCTTGGCCAATCGAGATGGGGCGAATCTTCTCCAGCTTCTGCCGGGCTTCCATAGCAAGACCATGAATGGCGGAGTAGTCTATATCTTCCGGCAGCTTCTTCTTCTCCATCTTCTGAAGGCGTTCCACATGCTGAAGCTGCTTCTCGATATACCCGGCATATTTAATCTGGATTTCCACTTGTTCCTTCATGTCTTCATCCAGTTCTTCAGGCGACGGAGACAGCCGGTCAATGATGGCGTAACCGATTTCCGGACGGCGCATCAGCACCAGCAGGTTGCTTCCTTCCGCAATCGGAGCCGAACCGGCTTCGGCCAGCAGGTCATTGACTTCCGCAGGCTTGACCCTTGTCTCCTGAAGGCGGGCAATCTCATCCTCCACTTTCTGCTTCTTATCCAGGAAGGCGGCATACCGTTCCTCGGAAATAAGGCCAATCCGGTAACCCGTCGGCGTCAGACGCAGATCGGCGTTGTCATGGCGGAGCAGCAGCCGATACTCGGCACGGGAAGTCAGCAGCCGGTACGGCTCGTTCGTTCCCTTGGTAACAAGATCGTCGATCAGCACTCCGATATAGCCTTGCGAGCGGTCGAGAACAACCGGCTCCTGGCCTTGGGCTCTGCGGGCCGCATTAATGCCGGCCATAATTCCCTGGCCTGCCGCTTCCTCGTAACCCGATGTGCCGTTAATCTGTCCGGCAGTGAACAAGCCGGGCAGACGTTTGGTCTCCAGACTCGGCCACAGCTGGGTCGGGACCATGGCGTCGTATTCGATGGCGTATCCGTTGCGCATCATCTCTACTTTTTCCAGACCCGGAATGGAACGGAGCATCGAGAGCTGCACATCCTCCGGCAGACTGGTAGACAGACCCTGCACATAATATTCGGCGGTATTGCGTCCTTCCGGCTCCAGGAAGATCTGATGCTTCGGCTTATCGCTGAACCGGACAATCTTATCCTCAATCGAAGGGCAATATCTCGGTCCGGTTCCTTCAATAATCCCTGTGAACATCGGCGCCCGGTGGAGGTTGTCGTTGATGATCTGATGCGTCGTCTCCGATGTATAGGTCAGCCAGCAGGGGAGCTGCTCAATCTCGGAAGACTTGGTCTCATAGGAGAAGAACTTCGGCTGTTCATCGCCAGGCTGAATCTCGGTCTTCGAGAAATCAATCGTATCCCGGTGCACGCGCGGCGGCGTGCCTGTCTTGAAGCGAACGAGTTCAAACCCCAGCTCCCGGAGATGCTCCGACAGCTTGACGGAAGGCTGCTGATTATTCGGTCCGCTCTCGTACGTCAGCTCGCCCATAATGACTTTGCCGCGCAGATAGGTCCCTGTAGTCAGCACTACACTCTTCGCCCGGTAGGCCGTTCCCGTCTTCGTTACGACGCCGGTGCAGATTCCATTCTCGACGATCAGCTCTTCCACCATCCCCTGCCGCATGGTCAGGTTCGGCGTCTTCTCCATCGTCTCTTTCATCGTATGCTGGTACAGGAACTTGTCGGCTTGAGCCCGCAGCGCATGCACCGCAGGTCCCTTGCCGGTATTGAGCATCCGCAGCTGGATGAACGTCTTGTCAATGTTCCGGCCCATTTCGCCGCCCAGCGCGTCAATCTCACGGACCACATGCCCTTTGGCCGGCCCGCCGATTGACGGATTGCAAGGCATGAACGCCACCATATCGAGATTGATCGTCACCATCAGCGTGCGGCAGCCCATCCGGGCCGCCGCCAGCGCTGCCTCGCAGCCGGCATGTCCGGCTCCGACGACAATCACATCATACTGTCCTCCTTCGTAACTCATCCTATACTCCTCCTCTATTGAAACGGCACTCTAGGCCGCTAACCTGTCATATCCTATCTATTCCTGCCTGCCGGTTTACTTGCCCAGACAGAACTGGGAGAAAATCTGATCCAGCAGCGAATCCGCCGCCGTATCTCCCACAATCTCGCCAAGCTGCTCCCAGGCAAGCCGGACGTCAATCTGAATCATATCAATGGGAATCAACTGCTCCGCTGCATCGTACGCATCCCGGAGCGACTGCCGAGCCTTCTTCAGCAGAGCGATATGCCGGACGTTGCTGACATAGGTCAGGTCCCCGGATTCGAGCTTTCCGCCAAGGAACAGAGACGAGATCGCCTCTTCGAGCTTGTCCAGCCCCTGCTCCTGCAGCACCGACATGGGCACAATCGCTTCCTCGCCGAAGCGGCGGGTTAATTCCGCCCGGTCCAGGGCAGACGGCAAGTCCATTTTATTCAGAATCACCAGTGCTTGTCTACCGCGGATTTGTTCCATCAATTCCAGCTCATCGTCATGAAGCGGCTCGCTGGCATTCAACACCAGCAGTACAAGGTCCGCTTCTCCAAAAGCAGCCTTCGACCGTTCCACGCCGATCTGCTCTACCAGGTCCATCGTCTCCCGGATTCCTGCGGTATCGAGCAGGCGGAGCGGAATATGATTAATGGTGACATACTCTTCAATTACATCTCTCGTGGTACCCGGAATATCGGTAACAATCGCTTTGTTCTCCCGGGCGAGCGCATTCAGAAGCGAGGACTTGCCGACATTGGGCCGTCCGACAATCGCGGTTGTAATGCCTTCGCGCAGAATTTTGCCCTGCTGGGCCGACTTGAGCAGACGGTCGATGCCTTCCGTAACCTCGGTGCACCGGGTCTTGATATATTCAGCCGTCAGCGCCTCGACATCATGCTCCGGATAATCAATATTCACTTCGATATGGGCCAGCGTCTCCAGCAGTGTCTGGCGAAGTGCGGCAATCTGTTGGGACAGCGAGCCGCCGACCTGCTTCAGCGCCACCGAGAACGCCCGGTCGGATTTGGAGCGGATCAGATCCATGACCGCCTCGGCTTGGGACAGATCAATTCGGCCGTTCAGAAAGGCGCGCTTCGTGAATTCACCCGGTTCAGCCAAGCGAATCCGCTGCTGAAGCAGCAGGTCCATGACTCGTCTTACCGAAATGACGCCTCCGTGCGTACTGATCTCTACGACATCCTCCATCGTAAAAGAACGCGGCGCCCGCATCACGGTCACCAGCACCTCTTCCATCACCTCGCCGCCCTGCGGGTCGACGATATGCCCGTAGTGCACCGTATGGGATGCCGCCTCGGGAAGCGGTGTGCGGCTGCGCATCAGCCTCCCGACTTCGGCGACGGCGTCCGGTCCGCTCACCCGTATAATAGCAATGCCGCCTTCCCCAACAGCGGTGGAGACGGCTGCTATAGTATCGCTAAGCATAAGCTTCCCTCATTTCACTCTCATAATCTTGGGCTATAAAAACAAATGACCCCTCAGGCAGCAAGGAGTCATTGCGACATATCTTCTTTACTTGAGCGTAATTACAACCCGCCGGTTCGGCTCTTCGCCCCGGCTGGTCGTCGTCACCTGCCGGTGATTCTGCAGCCTGGAGTGAATAATCTTCCGTTCCTGCGGCGGCATCGGCTCCAGCACCACCTCGCGGCGGGTCCGGATTACCCGGCTCGCCAGCCGGTCGGCCAGATCTTCTAGCGTCTTCTTCCGCCGTTCGCGGAAATTCTCCGCATCCAGCACAAGACGGACAAAGCTGTCGGAATAACGGTTGGCCACAATATTGGCCAAATACTGTAGGGCGTCCAGGGTCTGTCCTCTTCTGCCGATCAGCAGTCCCAGATCGGGACCCGCAATCTGAAGAGTCGTGGTGTCCCGGGACGGGGCCACCTCCACGGTCACTTCCAGTCCCATGGTGCGGGCCACATCCACAATGAATCGGACCGCTTCCTGATAGGCCCGCTCCGCGGAGCGGGAGGCCGGGCGAGGTGCGCCGTCCGGCGCCTCTGTTCTGCTCTCTCCTGGGGTCTGCTGAGGCATTGACGGTGAACTCGCCGCAGGCTCCGGTTCCGGCTGAGGCAGCAAGGTCAATTCGACCTTGGCCGGCCTGGTTCCGATAAGCCCCAGGAATCCTTTGGATGGCTGCTCCAGCACATGAACCGTTACCTGGTCCTTGCTTACACCGAGCCGGGCAAGCCCGCTCTCTACAGCTTCTTCAATGGTTTTCCCTGATGCGACGACATGGTTCATTTGGACTTTTTGCCCTCCTTCGGCTTCTTGCCGCTGGTACCGTTGCCGTTATTCTTGGCGCTGCCATTCTTGGCATTGCCGCCGTTCTTGACATTGCCGCTGTTCTTGGCGCTGCCGCCATTCTTGGCCGCTCCGCTTCCGCCGGCCGTACTTCCGGCACCGGCTACAGCCACTTGAGGGGCATTGTTATTTCTATAGAGGAAATAGTTTTGGATAATGGTGTATACGTTACTGAATACCCAGTACAGCGGAAGCGCCGCCGGGAAGTTGTAAGACATGACGAAGATCAAGACCGGATAGATCATCATCATGAACTGCATCGGACCCTGCGCCTGCGCCGGGTTCATCTTGGTCATCATCTTTGTCTGAAGGAACGTGGTCAGTGCCGCAATTGCCGGAAGGATAAAATAATGGTCCGGCTTCCCAAGCTGCAGCCACAGGAAGTCATGTTCCCGGAGATGAGGATTATAATAGATGGAGTTATACAGCGCGATAAAAATCGGCATCTGCACCAGCAACGGCAGACAGCCCGCCATTGGGTTGACCTTGTTCTCCTGGAAGAGCTTCATCGTCTCCTGCTGAATCTTCTCCGGCTGATCCTTGTACTTCTTCTGAATCTTCTGAAGCTCCGGCTGAATCGCCTGCATCGCCCGCGAGCTGCGGACCTGCTTCATCGTAAGCGGTAAGATCAGTGTCCGGACGATAATTACCATTACAAGCACCGCCAGCACATATTCGCCGTTGAACCATCTGGCGAAGGTCTCAAGTGCCTCGGCGAAGTACAGCACTACATTTCGCTGCCAGAAGCTGCCGTTCTTCAGATCATTAATATCGTGGGTAACTGTCGCCGACGACGAACATCCCGAAAGCACAGTAACCGTTAGAAGCAGCATAGCGATGAGGAGAAAATACCTTCCTCGTCTACCCTTAAATACCGACACTTCATAACCCCTCTCTTCACATTCCATTGCACCGTAAATCATATCATAATTATGGATACAAATAAACAAGCCCCGGCGGCCTGTCCTAACGGTGCGAAGCCTTGAGCAGCTTGGCTTTGCGCAGGACATGGAGGATGCTCTTCTCCAGCTCCGCGTATTTCAGATCCAGCGCGCCCTTTCGCACAATAAAGACCAGATCGAGCCCCGAAACGATCTCTGCCTCATGATGCCGCACAATCTCTTTGACCAGCCGTCTCATCCGGTTGCGGACAACGGCGTTTCCGACCTTTTTGCTGACCGAGATGCCCGCCCGGAAGCGTTCCACTTCTCTCCGTGGATGCCAATAAACCACGAACTGATGATTCGCAAAAGACTTCCCATGACGGTATACGCGGCTGAAGTCGGCGCGGTTTCGCAAACGCAAGCTTTTGTGCACGGAACAATCTCCTCATTCTATCTTAGCTTGATTCCTTTATACCTATATATAAGTATGGACCAGAACGTCCTGATTTCAAAAGGGTACTGCGGTGTCAAAAAAAAAGACCACCGTAGTGGTCTTATCCGCGTTTATTAAGCACTCAGCACTTTTCTGCCTTTCAAGCGGCGGGCTGCCAGCACCTTACGGCCGTTTTTCGTGCTCATTCTAGCGCGGAACCCATGCACCTTTTTGCGTTTGCTTACATTCGGTTTGAATGTCGGTCTCATGTATTGCACCTCCCTTACAGGGTCTTCGTTAACTGAACTCACGTCACAGAAAACACCTTTATATATTTAAGCATAATATCTTCCTCCAAGTCAAGCCATAATCCCAAGCTTCCTCCTTCTTTTTCGAGGATATTTATCCACATCCCTGCTGTTCCGCAGCTCGAACAACTCCGTTAAGGCCATTTATCCACTTGTGGACGACAGGATCACCCGTTGGTCCCGTTCCCGTATAACCTGTGAATAAGATTCGGGAGCATTTTGGCCTGCTTTGTCGAATGATGAACAAATTATCAACAATATGTAGTATTGTGGTCAACGATTATGCACAAGTGATTGAATTTGTGGATAAATAACGGCCGCTCATTGAAAAACAAGGCCGCTTTTGCTATGATGGTATTACTTTTGAATGTGAATAGATTTGTTTGTTCGCCAAATTATCAACAAGCTGTGGATAAAGTTGTGAACAAATCAAATTTATCCATATTTTTTTGTCCCTATGGCCGGGATATTGGGGATAAACCCTCTCGACATTTATTTTCTTCGACATTCCACTTCATGGCTCAAGCCACATTTGGAAGATTTAAAGGAGTGACAGTTGTGGACAGCCATACTTCCGAATTATGGCAGCAGATTCTCTCGATTATTCAGACCAAACTTAGCAAGCCCAGCTTCGATACCTGGTTCAAAGCAACCAAGGCGCTGTCCTTCAGTACCCAGACGATTGTCATATCCGCACCGACGACATTTGCCGTCGAATGGTTGGAGAGCCGCTACACCAAGCTGGTTGGAGCTACGGTCTACGAGGTGACGGGCCACCAGGTGGAGGTCAAATTCGTCATTGAGGAGAACAAGCCCGCCGAACCGATTGTGCAGCAAGCACCTCCCTCGCCCGCCGTTTCCCGTGAAGAAGCCCAGACGCATATGCTGAATCCCAAATATACGTTTGATACCTTCGTCATCGGCTCCGGCAACCGGTTCGCCCATGCCGCTTCCCTTGCGGTCGCGGAGCTGCCGGCCAAAGCTTACAATCCGCTCTTCCTCTACGGAGGCGTCGGACTCGGCAAGACCCATCTGATGCACGCGATCGGCCACTATATTCTGGAGCACAATCCGAGCAACAAGGTCATCTACATTTCCTCCGAGAAGTTCACGAATGAGTTCATTAATTCGATCCGCGACAACCGCGGCGAGAGCTTCCGGAACAAATACCGCAACGTAGACATTCTGCTCATCGACGATATCCAATTCCTCGCCGGCAAAGAATCGACTCAGGAGGAATTTTTCCATACCTTCAATGCCCTGCACGAAGAAGGCAAGCAGATCATTATCTCCAGCGACCGTCCGCCCAAAGAGATTCCGACTCTGGAAGAACGGCTTCGTTCCCGGTTTGAATGGGGACTGATTACCGATATCCAGCCGCCGGATCTGGAGACGCGGATAGCCATTTTGCGGAAGAAAGCCAAGGCTGAGCATCTCGATATTCCCAACGAAGCGATGATGTACATCGCCAACCAGATTGATACGAACATCCGGGAGCTCGAAGGCGCCCTTATTCGGGTCGTGGCCTATTCCTCGCTGACCAATCAGGATGTGACGACCCATCTGGCAGCCGAAGCGCTGAAGGATATTATTCCGTCCAGCCGGCCGAAGATGATTACCATTCAGGACATCCAGCAAAAGGTCGGCGAATATTATAATCTCCGGCTTGAGGACTTCAAGGCGCGCAAGCGGACGAAAGCCGTTGCTTTTCCGCGCCAAATTGCCATGTATCTGTCCAGAGAACTGACCGACTATTCGCTGCCCAAGATCGGGGAAGCCTTCGGAGGACGCGACCATACCACGGTCATTCATGCTCACGAGAAGATTACCCAATCGCTGAAGGCCGATCAGGAACTGTACAAAGTGGTAACGAGCCTCTCCGAGAAGATCAAGAATCCTTCTTAGAACGCTTTGT
The DNA here is from genome assembly GCF_031470375.1 of Paenibacillus glufosinatiresistens. NCBI lineage: Bacteria > Bacillati > Bacillota > Bacilli > Caryophanales > Paenibacillaceae > Paenibacillus > Paenibacillus glufosinatiresistens. The sequence goes on along the minus strand of NZ_JAVFHT010000017.1, from coordinate 10,712 downwards.
CTATTCTCCTAACTAAACTGTTATCCAAGAGCCTATACACAATCTATTCACATGTGCATAGGCTTAATTTTATGCGGTCTGCAAGGCTTATCCACATATTCTTGGTCCCTACTACTGATACTACTAAGAATTTATTAAAAGATTCTTCTGCATATAAGCAGACGGGACGCCTGCCGGAGAAAGCCCCTGCTGGGCTCCGGCCGATAATTCTCTCTAGGAGTGAAACCATGAAAATCAGTATTCTGAAGAATGAGCTTAACGAAGCGATCCAGCACGTATCGAAGGCGATCTCCAGCCGAACCACCATTCCGATCCTGACCGGCATTAAGCTTGAAGTCACGCATCAGGGCGTGACGCTCACCGCCAGCGATACCGATATTTCCATCCAGTCCTTTATACCGGCCGAGAATGACAGCGAAGTTGTCGTTCATATCGATCAGCCCGGAAGTGTTGTACTGCCGGCCAAGTTTTTTGTCGAGATTATTAAGAAGCTGCCGTCCAAGGAGATCATGATGGAAGTCAAAGACGGCTTCCAGACCTTCATTTCCTCCGGCTCCGCCGAGATCCAGATGGTCGGACTTGATCCTGAAGAATTCCCGGTGCTGCCGGACATCGAGGGCAACGAGACGATTACTATCCAGGGCGATCTGCTGAAGAACATGATCCGACAGACCGCTTTTTCAATCTCCACCCAGGAGACCACTCCGATTCTCACCGGCATTCTCTGGCATCTGGAGAACGGGGAATTCAAATTTACCGCAACGGACCGCCACCGTCTGGCTACCCGCGCCGCCAATCTCGACGGAACGGAAGAAATCCGGTTCTCGAACATTGTGATTGCCGGCAAAACGCTGAATGAACTCAGCAAGATCATTCCCGATCAGAATATGCTGGTCGATATCGTCGTCGCCGACAATCAAGTCTTGTTCAAGCTGGACCGTGTGCTGTTCTACACCCGTATCCTGGACGGCATTTATCCGGATACTTCTAGAATTATTCCGTCGACGTACAAAACAGAACTGATTGTGGACACCAAAAAACTGAGTGAAGCGATTGACCGCGCCTATCTCCTCTCCCGTGAAGAGAAGACGAACATCGTCCGGCTCCAGACACTGGAGCAGGGCGGCATCGAAATTTCCTCCAGCTCGACAGAGCTCGGCAAAGTGCGGGAAGAACTCGAGGTCATTGATTTCAAGGGAGAACCGCTGCGGATTTCGTTCAACTCCAAATATATGCTGGATGTGCTGAAAGTGATCGACAGCGAGCAGCTGCTGATCGCATTTACAGGAATGATGAGCCCGATTATTCTCCAGCCGCAGGATGACAGCCGAAGCAAATATGTCATTCTGCCGTACCGGACCACCAACTAAATTTTATCCACGCTTGTGGATAAGAGTGAGAGAAAGGAATCAACCCGATGAAAGAAATTGTTATCCACAGTGGATATATCAAGCTGGACCAGTTCCTGAAGCTGAGTGATTGTGTATCCACAGGCGGAATGGCCAAGGCGCTGCTTCAAGAGGGACAAGTCAAGGTCAACGGCGAGGCGGAAGAGCGGAGAGGAAGAAAGCTGTATCCCGGAGACCGGATCGAGGTTGAGGGAGAAGGCGTATTTGTCGTTGCCGGAGGCGAAGCGGAAGAGCGGTAAGCTGCTCCTGGCCAGGAGACGAAATGGCGAATCATGTAGCTATGGGAGGACTGCCGCTTGTTTGTAAAGAGTATCGCCCTGCAGCATTATCGCAACTATGAGGGACTCCGGCTGGAGAACCTGGGCGACGTCAATCTGATTCTCGGACAGAACGCCCAGGGAAAGACCAATCTGGTGGAGGCCCTTTATGTTCTGGCCATGACCAAGAGCCATAGGACCTCCAAGGACCGGGAACTGATCGCTTTTGACGCGCCGGACGGCGCCGCCCATATCAGTGCGGACGTCACCCGCAAATACGGGGATGTCCACCTTGAAATGACGCTCTCTGCGCACGGCAAAAAAGCCAAAATCAACGGGCTGGAGCAGCGGAGGCTCAGCGAATTCGTAGGCTCGCTCAACGTCGTCATGTTCGCTCCCGAAGACCTGGAGATCGTCAAGGGAACGCCCGGTGTGCGCCGGCGGTTCCTTGATATGGAGATCGGCCAGGTGCAGCCGAGCTATCTGTATCACCTGCAGCAGTATCAGAAGGTGCTGCTGCAGCGGAGCAATCTGCTCAAGCAGCTCTGGAACAAGGACTCCGGGCGGGAAATGCTCGATATTTGGGATGAACAACTGGCGGCCCATGGCGTTAAAATCGTCCGGAAACGGAAAGAATTCATAAAGAAGCTGCAGGTCTGGGCAGAGAGTATTCACCGGGGAATTACGAATGGCGGGGAAGCGCTTGAACTGCTGTATGTGCCCTCTTTTGGAAGCCGGGAAGAGGAAGATGAAGCTGTCTTATTGGACAATTTTATGTTAAAGTTATCACAAACAAGGGAGCAGGAAATCCGGAGAGGGATGACGCTTACGGGCCCTCACCGGGATGACTTGTCCTTTTTTATCAATGGCCGGGAAGCCAGTGTGTACGGTTCCCAGGGGCAGCAGCGAACGACTGCCCTGTCGCTGAAGCTGGCGGAGATCGAGCTGATTCACGGCGAAATCGGGGAGTATCCGGTCCTGCTGCTGGATGATGTGCTGTCCGAGCTGGACCCGTACCGGCAGAGCCAATTGATCGAGACGTTCCAGAGCAAAGTGCAGACCTTCATCACGGCAACGGGCGTGGAAGGTCTGCATGCCGATAAATTAAAGGGCGCCGTGCTCTATCGGGTCCGCGGCGGCGCCATCGAGTCTGAAGCGAGCGGGAGATGAGCTGGTGTATATCCACTTGGGCGGGGAGAAGATTATCCGATCCTCGGAATTGATCGCCATATTCGATATCTCCATCGAGAAGTCCTCCAAGCTGTCGAAGCAGTTCGTGGCCTCGGCCAGACTGAACAAGACGCTGGAGACGATCGGGGAGGAAGAAGCCAAGTCTATTGTCGTTACCCGGGACGTTGTCTATTATTCCCCTATCTCTTCCTCCACGCTGAAGAAGAGGGCCCGCATTCTGCCGGAAATGTAGGAACTTACGGCAGCAGATCTACGAGACAATCCGAAAGAAGCAGGTGAAGACATGTCAATGAATCAACCGACATATGACGAAAGCCAGATTCAGGTCCTGGAGGGGCTGGAAGCGGTCCGCAAGCGGCCGGGCATGTACATCGGCTCTACCAGCGCCAAAGGTCTCCATCATCTGGTCTGGGAAGTTGTCGACAACAGCATCGACGAAGCGCTGGCCGGATTCTGCGACAAGATTCAGGTTATCGTCCATACCGATAACTCAATCACCGTTATTGACAACGGCCGGGGCATTCCGGTCGGCGAGAACGTGAAGCTTAAGAAGTCGACGCTTGAGGTCGTAATGACCGTCCTCCATGCCGGCGGCAAATTCGGCGGCGGGGGATACAAGGTATCCGGCGGTCTGCACGGGGTCGGCATTTCCGTTGTGAACGCATTGTCCGAACAAGTGGTTGTCACGGTCAAGCGGGATGGCCATGCCTACCGTCAGGAATACCGCCGCGGCGTACCGCAGTATGATATTCAGATTATCGGGGATACGGACGAGACGGGAACCATGACAACGTTCCATCCCGACCCGGAAGTGTTCACGGAGACCACCGTGTACGACTACAACACCCTGCTGACCCGCATTCGCGAGCTGGCCTTTCTGAACAGAGGCATCGAGCTGTCGCTTACGGACGAACGGACCGGAACCTCCAATACGTTCAAGTACGACGGCGGCATCATCGAGTACGTGAAGTATCTGAACGAGAAGAAGGAAGCGCTGCATGAAGAGCCTATCTACGTAGGCGGAACCAAGGATATGATTCAGGTCGACGTGGCTCTTCAGTACAACGATTCCTACACGGAGAACATCTATTCGTTCGCCAACAATATTCACACCCATGAGGGCGGCACGCATGAATCCGGCTTCAAAAGCGCGTTGACGCGCATCATCAACGACTATGCCCGCAAGAGCGGCATGATTAAAGACAGTGCCTCGAATCTGACCGGCGACGATGTCCGCGAAGGACTGACGGCTATTATCTCCGTCAAGATCCCCGAGCCTCAGTTCGAGGGACAGACGAAGACGAAGCTGGGCAACAGTGAAGTCCGCGGAGTTGTCGAGTCTCTGTTCTCCGAGAAGCTGCAGGAATTTCTCGAAGAGAATCCAGCCGTTTCGCGCCGGATTCTGGAGAAGTCACTGCAAGCCTCCCGTGCCCGCGAAGCGGCGCGCAAAGCCCGCGAGCTGACCCGGCGCAAGAGCGCCCTAGAAGTCAGCGCCCTGCCGGGCAAGCTGGCCGATTGCTCCTCGAAGGATGCGTCGATCAGCGAGCTGTATATCGTCGAAGGCGACTCTGCGGGGGGCTCCGCCAAGCAGGGGCGCGACCGCCACTTCCAGGCGATTCTGCCGCTGCGCGGCAAAATCCTCAACGTGGAGAAGGCCAGACTGGACCGCATCCTGTCCAATGCCGAAATTCGGGCCATTATTACGGCTCTTGGGACCGGCATCGGCGATGACTTTGATCTGTCGAAGGCCCGGTACCATAAGGTCGTCATTATGACCGATGCGGACGTCGACGGAGCCCACATCCGGACCCTGCTGCTGACGTTCTTTTACCGGTACATGCGTAAGATTGTCGAGGCCGGCTATATTTATATCGCCCAGCCGCCGCTGTTCAAGATTGAACGGAACAAGACGATCCGCTATGCCGGCTCCGAGAAAGAGCGGGACGAGATCATCGCTTCCTTCGGGGACAATGTCAAGGTCAATGTACAGCGCTACAAGGGTCTCGGAGAAATGAACCCGGAGCAACTCTGGGATACAACCATGGATCCCGAGAGCCGTACCATGCTGCAGGTCACGATCGAAGACGCGATTCTGGCCGACAGCCTGTTCGATACGCTGATGGGCGACAATGTCGAACCGCGCCGTGACTTCATTCAGGAGCATGCGGCAACGGTGAAGAATCTGGATATTTAAGAACGGACAGCGTTTTGCTTTTCGGTATACGGACCTTTGGCTCCGCCTGTTCAGGGCGGGGCCAAAGGCCTTTTTTGGTTATGGTGGTTATGGGGCTGGAACTCAGCCTGATGGATTCAGCGGGCGGATCGCCCGAGGCCTGGACGCCCATAGGCGATAGCATACCTGCGTATGCGGCGGTAGATCGACTTGTCGCGAAAAGTCTTGAAGACAACGAGGGAAGGCAGGGTGTTAACCTCCAGAACCCAGAAGTCATGGCGGCCGTCAATGGCAACATCCAGCCCGATCTCTTTGATCCCCGGAAAAGACTGCTCCAGCTGCCGGCCGAAGCTGACCCCCAGCTGTTCCAGCCGCATTCTCAAATCTCGGGCCTCTCCGCCGGTCATCTGCTCCTCGAGCAGGGGGCGGACGGAGCGGATCCGGCCTCCGTTGTGATAATTGGTAACGATCTTCATCGGGGCAGCCACTCGGGCCAGCATGCCGGTTGTCTCCCAGAAGCCCTCCGGATTCTTCTGGGCCAAGACACGCAGATCAAAGGGACGGCCGCCGCTATGGAGCAGATCGATTCCTTTTTGAACCAAGTAGAGCCGTTCACGGATACGCCCCTGAATGGCGGCATGCAGCGTCTGAACCGTCGAGTGGGTTTCAGTCGAGGTGCCGTACCGGAGCAGATAAAGATCGCGCTCTTCGAATCCCTCATGACCGCTGTCGGACGAGGGAGAGCTTGCGGATTGGGAGACGGTGATTCGGCGCCACTCGGCGCGCATGACACCCGCCCCGTAGGTACCCCGGTCCGGCTTGATGTACACGGTCCGGTAGAGACCCAGCATCTCTTGAAGCGTGCTGAATTCATATTTCCGAGTGTCGGGAATGTAGGGAGCCAATGAGGCGCTAGCCATCAGCGCCCGGGTCTTGGCCCATTTGCTGGCAACCCGCTGAATTTTCATTGTATTCCTCCTTGGCAGGCCGAAATGTCAGGACAATCCGCCGAAAGAATGGTATAATATGAGGATGTGGAAATCATGCTTTCCGGGGCTGAAGCAGGAGAAGAACGGCTGTATGGAGTCCCTACAGTCTATGAACCGGTAGTCTTTTGAGACAGGGCGAACATCCCGAATGAAGCATTTAATTCTTCCGGTTGCGGCCGAAGGGGAAGACAGGTTTAAATTGTGCAGTTTTTGTGAAAGTAATATAATTAAGGGTAGCGGTTTGCTAGAACAATGGCCGGTTCCAAGAGAATGGCCGAACCGTTTCTTCTTAACCGAAGGAGGTCCAGCAATTCATGGCTGAACAGAATAACCCGCAGATCAAGGACCGGGACATCGGCGTCGAGATGCGTGAATCCTTTATGGATTATGCAATGAGCATTATTGTTAGCCGGGCCTTGCCGGATGTGCGGGACGGGCTCAAACCGGTGCATCGCCGCATCCTCTATGCAATGTCGGAACTGGGCATTGTATCGGATAAGCCTCACAAGAAATCAGCGAGAATCGTCGGAGAAGTTATCGGCAAGTATCATCCGCACGGGGATTCGGCGGTCTACGAGACCATGGTCCGTATGGCCCAGGACTTCTCCATGCGCTATATGCTGGTAGATGGACACGGCAACTTCGGGTCGATTGACGGCGATATGGCGGCAGCCATGCGTTATACGGAAGCAAGACTGTCCAAGATTGCGATGGAAATGCTTCGCGATCTGAATAAAGAAACGGTAGATTTCCTGCCTAACTATGACGGCGAAGAACTGGAGCCTGCAGTGCTTCCTGCGCGCTTCCCTAACCTTCTGGTTAACGGAGTGTCGGGGATTGCCGTCGGTATGGCGACGAATATCCCTCCCCACAATCTGGGCGAGGTGATCAGCGGCGTACAAGCCATGATTCACAACCCGGATATTACTTCGATGGAACTTATGGAATATATTCAGGGCCCGGACTTTCCTACGGCCGGATACATTCTGGGGCGGGAAGGAATTCGTCAGGCCTACCGGACAGGGCGCGGCTCGGTCACAATGCGGGCGAAGACAACAATTGAGGATAACAACGGCAAGGGCCGGATTATCATTCATGAACTCCCGTATCAGGTCAATAAGGCCCGTCTCGTCGAGAAGATTGCCGAACTGGTCCGCGAGAAGCGGGTAGACGGCATTACGGACCTTCGGGATGAGTCCGATCGCAATGGTATGCGGGTGGTCATTGAACTGCGGCGCGATGTCAATCCGAATGTAGTGCTGAACAATCTGTTCAAGCATACGGCCATGCAGTCGACATTCGGCATTAATATGCTCGCTATTGTCAATAACGAACCGAAGGTGCTGAACCTGCGGGACGTTCTGTATTATTACCTGCAGCACCAGATTGAAGTCATTCGAAGACGTACAGAATTTGATCTCAAGAAGGCTCGGGCGCGCGCTCATATCCTGGAAGGTCTGCGGATTGCCCTGGACCATCTGGACGAAGTGATCTCGCTGATCCGCGCTTCCCGTACGGTGGATATCGCCCGGGACGGATTGATCTCCACCTTTGATCTCAGCACGGAACAGGCCCAGGCTATCCTGGATATGCGGATGCAGCGCCTGACCGGTCTGGAACGCGACAAGATCGAAGGAGAATATCAGGAGCTGGTAGCCAAGATTGCGGAATATGAAGCTATCCTGGCCGATGAAGCCCTGGTTCTAGAGATTATCGAGAAGGAACTGCAGGAGCTGAAAGAGCGGTATTCCGACGATCGCCGAACCGAGATCACCATTGGCGAAGACAGCATTCTGGACGAAGACCTGATCCCGCGCGAAGAAGTAGTCGTTACCGTAACGCACAGCGGGTACATCAAGCGCCTGCCGGTTAACACTTACCGCAGCCAGAAGCGCGGCGGACGAGGCGTTGTCGGAATGGATACGAAGAGCGAGGATTTTGTGGAGCATCTGTTCATCAGCAACTCGCATAATTATCTTCTCTTCTTCACCGACAAGGGCAAGGTGTACCGGATTAAGGCCTACGAGATTCCGGAGCTTGGACGCACAGCCCGGGGGACGCCTATTATCAATCTGATCCAGATCGAGCAGGGCGAGAAGATCAGCGCTGTAATCCAGGTGGAAGAGAATATCGGCGACAGCTTCCTTTTCTTCGCTACCCGTCAAGGGATTGTCAAGAAGACGCCGCTTGAGGATTACAACAACATCCGCAAGGGCGGACTGATCGCTATCAACCTGCGCGAAGAAGACGAACTGATTGAAGTCAAGCTGACCGACGGCAAGCAGAACCTCATTCTCGGTACGGCTGGCGGGATGTCGATTACGTTCCCGGAGAGCGATGTGCGTTCCATGGGACGCAGCGCTACAGGGGTCAAGGGCATTACGCTGGACGACGATGACCATGTGATTGGCATGGACTGCATGGATAAGGAGCTGGAAGTGCTGATTGTTACCTCGAACGGCTACGGCAAGCGTACGTCTGCGGGTGAGTTCCGTTTCCAGAGCCGGGGCGGGAAGGGCATCAAAATGATTAATCTGACGGATAAGAACGGCCCGGTTGTCGGACTGAAAGTCGTTAAGCCGGACGAAGACCTGATGATTATCACCACCAGCGGAACACTGATTCGCACGAGCATGGACGGGATCTCGACGATGGGCCGTTATGCCCAAGGGGTCAAGCTGATCAATATCCGCGAAGACGACGCTGTGGCGACCGTCTGCCGGGCGGATAAGAACGACGAAGAAGATGAGGAAGGCGAACCGACGGAGGATGCGGTGGAGGGGATCACCGAGGAATCGGCGGAAGAGGACAGCCTGGAGAGCAGCAGCTCGGCAGAAGGGCCGGAATCGGAAGAATAAGATTGCATATAGAAGTAGATATGGAGCAGGCTCCCTACGGGAGTCTGCTTTTTTGACATAGAATCCGAATCAGACGAAGGTAAGGCTGTTGTTTAGAATCTTAAATTCCGATAAACGGAATAAAGCGTATGGATGAAACAGGAGAACCGGCTTATAATCAGGACTATAGTACCGGAAATTCAAGAAATTCGGAGACTTTGGCGTAAGGGTTAGGGGGAAACGCAGTGCCTATTGTATCGGTGACAGAGATTAAGCCGGGGGCCAGAATAACGAGGGATGTCACTACGCCGCTGGGAGGCAAGCTGTTTGCCAAAGGAAAAGTGGTGCTTCCGCGTGATATGGAGATTCTTCAGGCCTTTCTGATTCAACAGATTGAAGTCGAAGGCCAAGAGGGGAATACGAAGGAGAGTCCGGCCGTGCCGGATGCGAAGAAGTCGGCCAAACCGCAGCATACTATTACCGAAGAGAGGCTTAAACGCGTTCTATCGCCTCTACATCATGAATATGACCGTATGTTGAATGTGGTTCGAAGAACGTTTGCTTCAGCCGGTTCGGGGCCTTTCCCGATTCTTGAATTGCGGGGCCAGCTTGAAGCGCTGGTCGCTCAATTGAAAGACTACCATGTGTTGACCTTTATGCCGGCCATGCCGGACCGCAGAGAATATCAGCATCATAAAGCAGTTCTGTGCGCGATGACGGCCTACAAGCTGTCCCAGTGGATTGGTCTGCCGCAAAAGGACTGGATGCAGGCTGCTTTTGCCGGGCTGCTGCATGATATCGGCAATACCCGGGTCGACGACTCGATTCTGAACAAGCCCAAGCCGCTAAGCGGAGATGAAGCGGAAGAAATGCGCCAGCATACCAAGTACGGGTACCAGCTGCTTCGGAGTGTGACGGCAATTAATGACGGCGTGAAGCTGGCCGCGCTTCAGCACCATGAGAAGCTTGATGCTTCCGGTTATCCGCTTCGTCTGGGAGGCAGCCAGATTCATATATACGCCAAAATTGTAGCGGTAGCCGATATCTTCCATGCGATGACGCTGGAGCGTGCTTACAGAAAGGCAGATTCGCCTTATCGAGTGCTAGAGCAGATTCAGGCCGAGAGCTTCGGTAAGCTCGACCCGGCGATTGTACGGACGTTTATTCAGAGATCAACCGAACTGTATAATGGAACCCGTGTCAGACTCAGTGATGGGCGCCAAGGCACCATCATTTATATCGACCGCAACGATCCGACCCGTCCTATGGTTCAAGTAGAAGGCGGCGTAGTCAACTTGACGGGAGAACGCCATCTCTACATCGAAGAAATCACAGGTTAATAAAATAAGCCCTCAGAAAAAACTTGCATTCTTTCTGAGGGCATGGTATATTCTTATTCCGGCCGATTGATCCTGACTCGATCGAATGAAACAAGATCAAAAAAAGTGCTTGCACAAAACGGTCGGACGTGATATAGTATAAGAGTTGCTGGTGCGAACGAGCATCGGCGATGAAGACGGTTTGATCTTTGAAAACTGAACAACGAGTGAGTATTAATCGAGAGTAACATCTCGTCAGATTCATCTTATGAGCAAGTCAAACGAACTTGTTCGTCCGAAAGGATCGGCTCAGCCGAGATTGATACCTTTCAGACGTTCAGCTCGACGAAGGTCGAGCCTTTTATGGAGAGTTTGATCCTGGCTCAGGACGAACGCTGGCGGCGTGCCTAATACATGCAAGTCGAGCGGATTCATTCAGAGAGCTTGCTCTTTGAATGAATTAGCGGCGGACGGGTGAGTAACACGTAGGCAACCTGCCCTTCGGACCGGGATAACTACCGGAAACGGTAGCTAATA
>NZ_JAVFHT010000016.1:0-83219 GCF_031470375.1 Paenibacillus glufosinatiresistens | reverse complement strand
GAACACGACCGTTAAGCCCTCCAGCGCCGATGGTACTTGGACCGAAGGGTCCTGGGAGAGTAGGACGCCGCCAAGCAGAGCACTATCCTTTATGGAAGCTTTGCAGTCTCTATTACATAGTCTAGAAGGGCCCTTAGCTCAGCTGGTTAGAGCGCACCCCTGATAAGGGTGAGGTCGGTGGTTCGAGTCCACTAGGGCCCACCATGGTCCCTGATAGCTCAGTTGGTAGAGCACTCGACTGTTAATCGAGTTGTCACAGGTTCGAGTCCTGTTCGGGGAGTTTCCATTCCGGAAAGTGGTGAGAGAAATTTCGGATTCTTCGAAAGCTTTCCGGAACTCTTCATCTGGAGAGGTGTCCGAGTTGGCCGAAGGAGCACGATTGGAAATCGTGTAGGCGCCAAAAGCGTCTCGAGGGTTCGAATCCCTCTCTCTCCGTTCTGATAGCAAGGCCCGTTGGTCAAGGGGTTAAGACACCTCCCTTTCACGGAGGTAACAGGGGTTCGAATCCCCTACGGGTCACCACATATGGAGGCTTAGCTCAGCTGGGAGAGCATCTGCCTTACAAGCAGAGGGTCGGGGGTTCGAACCCCTCAGCCTCCACCATATGATTTAGATTACGACGCGGGGTGGAGCAGCCCGGTAGCTCGTCGGGCTCATAACCCGAAGGCCGCAGGTTCAAATCCTGCCCCCGCAATTGATTTACCTTAGCCTCTTGGAACCGTGGTGTAGAGGCCTAACATGCCTGCCTGTCACGCAGGAGATCGCGGGTTCGAATCCCGTCGGTTCCGCCATTTAAATTTTGTTAGGAAAGAAGCAGCACCGATTATCGTTGTGGCGGTCGTGGCGAAGGGGTTAACGCACCGGATTGTGGCTCCGGCACTCGTGGGTTCAAGTCCCATCGATCGCCCCATTTAACTTCTTTTCTGAATGTAGGGGATTCGCCAAGCGGTAAGGCAACGGACTCTGACTCCGTCATCACAGGTTCGAATCCTGTATCCCCTGCCAATTTTATTCTTTGCAGTAAGAGCCATTAGCTCAGTTGGTAGAGCACCTGACTTTTAATCAGGGTGTCGAAGGTTCGAGTCCTTCATGGCTCACTCTTTATCAGATATGCGGTCGTGGCGGAATTGGCAGACGCGCACGGTTCAGGTCCGTGTGGGCTAACCCCCCGTGGAGGTTCGAGTCCTCTCGACCGCACCATCTTTTAAGCGGACGTGGCTCAGCGGTAGAGCATCGCCTTGCCAAGGCGAGGGTCGCGGGTTCGATTCCCGTCGTCCGCTCCATTTTGCGCCCTTAGCTCAGCTGGATAGAGCGTTTGACTACGAATCAAAAGGTCGGGAGTTCGAATCTCTCAGGGCGCGCCATTAAATAACGGGATGTAGCTCAGCTTGGTAGAGCACCTGGTTTGGGACCAGGGGGTCGCATGTTCGAATCGTGTCATCCCGATTTTTAGTTTTATACGCGGGTGTAGTTCAATGGTAGAACTCCAGCCTTCCAAGCTGGTAGCGTGGGTTCGATTCCCATCACCCGCTTAATTGTATAACGGACTAGGCACCTTGCTGAGCAAGGTGCCTTTTTGTGTCTGCTGAAGAATCGTATAAGTAGAAACAAGCCTAAAAGGATAAATCCCATAGGTTAGATCTATAAGGGCGGATTAATAGAAACAAGCTCATATGGACAATTCATAATGGGCATAAACCAATAACTCCTCCGCCTCAATGGCGGAGGAGTTCAAGCAAGACAGAGGGAAGTGGGAAGAAGAGGATTACAAAGACGGAACGGTCAGGCCCAATCCTTCAGCAATACGTGTACCGAATTCGGGATCGGCCTTATAGAAGTGGCCAATCTGGCGGAGCTTAATGTCATCCCGCTCGACCGGTCTCATGGCATCCACAATGTTACGAATCAGTCGGGTACGTTCTTCAGGACTCAGGAGACGATAAAGGTCGCCGGGTTGAGTGTAGTAGTCATCCTGATCGTAAGGAACACTCTGAGCCATTCCCTGGACCTCGAACGGGGAAATCCGATGTTCGGGCGACTCTTTGGGACCGCCGAAGCTGTTCGGCTCATAGTAGACTGAAGCGCCGCCATTGTCGCCATAAGCCATGGCGCCGTCGCGCTGGTGGTTATGAACCGGGCACTGGGGCCGGTTAATCGGAAGCTGGTTATGGTTAGGGCCGACCCGGTAACGATGAGCATCCGAGTAGGCGAACAAACGGCCCTGAAGCATTTTATCGGGAGAAGCTTCAATGCCTGGCACAAAGGAACCCGGCGAGAACGTCGCCTGCTCAACTTCGGCAAAGTAATTGACCGGATTGCGGTCCAGCACCATCCGCCCGACCTCAATCAGCGGGTAATCCTTCTGAGACCATACTTTGGTTACGTCAAACGGGTCGAACCGGTAGGTATCGGCATCTTCAACCGGCATGATTTGAACGTAGAGTCTCCAGGCCGGGAAGTCTCCGGCTGCAATCGCATTGAAGAGATCCTCGGTATGGTAATCCGGGTGCTCGCCGGCAAGGCGGGCCGCTACGTCTACATCCAGATTCTGAACGCCCTGTTCTGTCTTGAAGTGATACTTCACCCAAACGGCCTGGCCCTCGGCATTGACCCACTTGAAGGTGTGGCTGCCGAACCCGTGCATATGGCGAAGTGTAGCCGGAATCCCCCGGTCGGACATCAGAATAGTGACTTGGTGAAGCGACTCGGGCGAGAGCGACCAGAAGTCCCAGACGGCAGTCGGATTCTTGAGATGGGTCTGAGGATGCCGCTTCTGGGTATGAATGAAATCAGGGAATTTGATGGCATCCCGGATAAAGAAGACCGGCGTATTGTTGCCGACCAGATCGTAGTTGCCTTCCTCGGTATAGAACTTGACGGCGAAGCCGCGCGGGTCGCGCACCGTGTCCGCTGAACCGAGCTCGCCGGCCACGGTGGAGAAGCGGATGAACATTGGCGTACGTTTGCCGATATGCGAGAGAAAGGCCGCTTTGGTATAGGCGGTAAGATCATGGGTTACTTCAAAATAACCGTGAGCCCCCGCTCCTTTGGCATGCACGACGCGCTCGGGAATGCGCTCCCGGTTGAAGTGGGCCAGCTTCTCCAGCAGATGTACATCCTGAATCAGTGTCGGGCCGCGCGAACCGGCCGTTATGGAATGCTGATTGTCTCCGACAGGAGCGCCCCAGCTGGTAGTCATGCGATCAGAAGAATTCGTCATTATAGTCACCTCTATGAATTGATTTTAGATTTAGTATAAGTTCTATAATAACGAATTTTAAGAAGAAAGCAATATCTTTTTATAACAATTCTAAATAGGTAACTTATGGAAAATAAAAAACCGTTCCGCGCCCGAAGGCGGCGGAACGGTTGAAGCGGCGGCATAGACCGCTTTATTTGTTGTTGTTGATGTACATCAGATCGTAGTATTCGTCGAGCATACGCTTGGTAGCGAACTCTACGCGGGTCGTCTCGATGCTCTTGCGCATCATTTCGACCCACTTGGCGCGGTTCTCATAGTAAGTCGGCACCACACGGTTCAGCAGGGTATCATAGAGAGCCTTGCTGTCATGCTCGTCCAGTACGGCGAAGTCTGTAGTCTCGAAGCCATCGCCGATCTGCCAGCCGTTCTCGCCGTCGAGGCAAGCTTCCGGCCACCATCCGTCGAGAACGGAACAGTTCAGGACGCCGTTCATGGCAGCCTTCATGCCCGAAGTGCCGCTCGCTTCCAGCGGACGGCGCGGATTGTTGAGCCAGATATCGGAACCGCGGGTCAGCATAGCACCGATTGTCATGTCGTAGTTCTCGAGGAACACGACGCTCTTCGGATACTTCTTCATCATAGCAACGAGGTTGCTGACGATGCGCTTGCCGGTGTCATCCAGCGGATGCGCTTTGCCGGAGAAGACGATCTGAACTTTGCCGCTCTCGAAATAAGGCTCAATGATCTCCGGTTTCGAGAAGATCAGGTCGCTGCGCTTGTACGGAGCTGCGCGTCGAGAGAAGCCGATCAGCAGGTTGTCTGCATTCAGCTGTGTGCCGGTGCGCTCTTTGATGAAGTCGATCAGTTCGCCTTTGACTTCAGTATGAGCGGCCCACAGATCGCCGCCGTTCTCGTATGCCTTGGTGATCCGCTCGTCGACCCAAGTCGGCGTGTGGATGGCATTGGTGATGGCAATGATCGGGGAGCGGCCGGCCACTTCTTTCCACATTTTGTTGGAAGTGTCGGCATGCAGCTTGGCAACGCCGTTGGAGATGCGGGAGAGGCGCAGTCCGGCTACCGTCATGTTGAACGGATCTCCACCGATCCGGACCATCTGGTCGCGGGTCAGACCGTTGAAGGCGCCCATGTACTCCAGGCGGTCGAGCGGATGCTCTTCGTTGCCTTCTTTAATCGGCGTATGCGTCGTGAATACGACTTCTTCGCGGGTGGCCTTCCAAGCTTCTTCGAAGGAGAGGCCGCTGGACATTTTCTCGCGGATCAGTTCGACGGCTGCCAGTGCGGCATGTCCTTCATTGAAGTGGTATACGTCGGCATGAAGACCGAGTGCGCGCAGGGCCTTCACGCCGCCGATGCCGAGCACGATCTCCTGGGCAATACGCTCTTCGCCGAACCAGCCGTACAGCTGTCCGGTAATCCAAGCATCGCTGTTCTCCGGAATGTCCGTATCCAGCAAGTAGAGCGGCACATTGCCGAACTGCTCTGTCTTCCATACTTTGCAGACGACGTTGATCTTGCGGACCTGAACGGTAACCTTCACGCCGGTATCTTCGAGGAAATCATACACATAGTTGTGGTAGCTGTCGTAAGGCTTGCCGTTCTCGTCGATCTTCTGGTCGGTGTAACCCTGCTTCCATTTCAGACCGATCGGAATCATCGGAGCGTCGATATCCTTGGCGCCCTTAATGTAGTCCCCGGCCAGAATTCCCAGGCCTCCGGCATACATTTTGAAATCGGAATGCAGGCCGTACTCCATACAGAAATAAGCGACGGTTGGCAATTTCTTCTCACTCACTGATATAAGCCTCCTAATCTTCTTACAAAATTAAAAGTGCAAAATGAAATCCAAGCCATTCTTGGTGCAAACGTTTGCTCAAACATCGGAAGAAATCCGTCTGTAAGCGATTTCGATACTATATTAGCACAAATTGGATAAAGTTCAAGCGATAATTTTGTTACATTTGGGGCTGTGCAGGCGAGATTAGGATAAAACGTTTGCGCAACTGCTGGTTTCAGCCAGGCACTGAGCTGATTTTGCTGGCAATCAGCGGCGATTTGGGGTACGGTAAGGAGCAAAGATAACGGTATGAAGAGCCGGAGAGCAGGCTGTAAAGCTCAAAGCGGCAGCGGCGAGTCAAGGCCGGCAGAGAGGAGCTCGTGAGAAGATTGAAGGAAGAACAAAGAAAGCCGGAGCCGGAGGAACGTGCAGCGTCCACAGACGGCTTGGTTGAAGGCAAGGAGCATTCTGCTCTTCAGGTTCGCGGGGTGGTGATCGGCGAGGGACAGCCCAAGATCTGTGTATCGCTGACCGAAAAAACGGCCGGACGCCTGCTGGAAGAAGCGGGCGCCGCAGCTGCGCTGGGGCCGGACCTGATCGAATGGCGGGTCGATCACTTTGAGGGCTGTACAAGCGTGGAGGCCGCGTTGTCCGTTCTGGCAGGAATCCGATCCGCCATTGCCGATCTGCCGCTGGTATTCACTTTCCGGTCTCTGCGCGAGGGCGGACAGCGGGAGATTGCGGCCGGGCATTATGCGGCGCTTAACCGAGCGGCGGCCGCAAGCGGACTGGCGGACCTGGTAGATATCGAGCTGTTCAGCAGCGGCGAGGAGACCGTTGGAAGTCTGATTGGAGAGATTCGTTCGGCGGGAGCAAAGACGATTGTGTCCAATCATGATTTTGGCGGAACCCCCCCGGCGGAAGAGATGATTCGCCGCTTGGAGCTGGCGCTTCGGCTTGGCGGAGATCTCCCCAAAATCGCGGTTATGCCGCAGGCTCCGCGCGATGTATTGAAGCTGCTGGAGGCAACGGTTCTCATGCAGGAGCGCTATCCCGGCCGGCCGGTCATTACGATGTCCATGGCGGGACTGGGCGCCGTTACCCGCATCGCCGGCGAGGTGTTCGGCTCGGCGGTAACGTTCGCGGCGGCAGGAGCCCCTTCCGCTCCGGGCCAGCTTCCGTTGCCGGACGTGCGGCGCACGCTGGAACTGCTGGGCGCAGGGTTATAGCAAGGAGGCGGAGGGTAATTTCGTGCCGGTCGAAGCGACCGTCTGGCGAGCCGGATAGCGCGCAGCCATCCGGACAACAGGATAAGACTCTCTCGGGCACAGGGCAAAGACGCGCAGATAGAACTGCGCGTCTTTGTCTTAGAAGATCTAACTTACTTCGCCGTATAGACCAGCACAGCATCCCGGAGGAAAGCCGTCATCCCCGGCCGGCGGCTGTCATAGTAGGCGGTGAAACGCTCGTCGTCCGTATACATTCGGACCAGGCCGGCATGCGCTTCTTGGGAGTAGCTGTTCCAATAGAAGCTCAGCCACCGCCGGTGAAGGTCTGCCGCTCTCTGGGCGGCTTCGTCCGACGGGCTGCCCTCATCCATGCCTTCTTCCAGCGCAGCGAACAGCTCGTCCTGCAGCCGCAGGGCAGCGGAATGCTCCTCTTCGGTCCTATTCAGGACTCGATCATGGGAGCGGTCTACCGCCTGATCCCCGTATTTTTCCCGAATCTCCCTGCCGTAACTCTGTTCATTATCTTCAACGAGCCGGCGCTTGAACCCTTCAAATCTGTCCTTGTCGCTCATTCCGATTCTCCCTTCGCGTTCCGCCAAAGTCCGCTCTACGTTCCCGATCAGCAGATCCAGCTGTTGTCTTCGGTCCAGCAGTCTGGCCCGGTGCTCCCTCAGCGCCTGCACAGCGTCGAACGAAGGCGAGGTTACGATTCGGCTGATGCTGTCCAGGTCAAGTCCCAGTTCGCGGTAGAACAGAATCTGCTGCAGCAGATTCACCTCGCGGGAGCCGTAAATGCGGTACCCCGAGGAGGTGAGTCTTGCCGGACGCAATAGACCTATTTCGTCGTAATAGCGCAGAGTGCGGGCGCTTACACCCGCAAGTCTGGCCAGCTTCTGTACGGTATACTCCATGGCGACCGCCTCCTCTTGTCTGCAGAATACAGGTTGACGCGGCGTGAAGGTCAAGCGATAAGGGAGAATTCAATGAAAATAGCCGTCAGCGTGAATGACACTGACAGCTCTCCGGCTTCCGTTCTAGCTCCCCGCGGGGCCGCCTTGCCGGGGATTCTTGTGCATTTCCGCTTCAAAAATGGCCCGCAGCTCGGCTTCTTTTCGCGGGTCGTCCATGGAAACTTTGCCAGTAAAATAATGTTCGGCTACAAGCTCCCAGGTCGGCTGCACTTTCTGGGCCTGAATAGCCTTAATCGCGAGCTTGACCGTCTTGCGTTCCTTGGCGTTGGTGAACGTGTCCACATAGTGCTGTGAGCGCTCAAAATCCAGTTCGCCGAACAGGGCGCGAAATATGTCCGCCGTCATGCGCGCGTCGTCCAGCGCCCGGTGCGCAGAGCCTTCGGGCGAGAGGCCCAGCAGTTCCATGGCGCTCTCGACGCTGACGTCGTTCTTAAGACCGCGGGCCCGGACGAGGCCCTTGAGCAAATCAAAGTAAAGAGCCTCCATCCAGTAAGCCTCATCCAGCTTGTGCATCCGCACATCCTGGATGATCCGTTTCATATCCTCGCCGCCCCAGGTGAGAAAGAGGGTATCGCCCGGGCAGGCGTCCAGCCATTGGCGAAATGCGGCCATGACCTTCGGGAAACGGGGAGCGACGTCGATATCCTCCTGCGGGATCCCGGTTTTTTTGCGAATGAAGGAATTGAGGGTAGAGAAATATATGGGCTTAATGAGGGAAGAAAATTCATCGACAATCTCCAGCGAATCATTCAGCCGCACGGCGCCGATCTCAATGACCTCCATGGGGTGCTCACTGGCGAACTTCCGCCCGTTGAATTCAATGTCCAGTACGATGTAATTCACGCCGCCTGCCTCCGTCTGTGTGAACTGGCGCCCCGCGGCGCCGATTCTTCTATTGTAGCAAAAAACGGAGCGGCGCGTACACTAAAGCCCCTCATGCCGTGATAGAGTATAGGAAAGAATAGAAAAAAGGAGCGTGTCAGAGATGAAGTTCCTGACGATGCTGATGACGGCATTGATTCTGTCTGTGTTCTCGGGTACGGCGGTCTATACGGTAGACGGTTCTTCCATGGAACCGGCTCTTCATGCAGGAGAACGGATCAAGGTGGACAAACGCTACTATAAGAATCACGATGTCCGGCGGGGGGATCTGATTCTGTTCCAGGCAGAAGGAAAGTCTTATATCAAGCGGGTCATCGGTCTTCCGGGAGAACGCGTCGAAATCCGGGGAGGGACGGTATGGATTGACGGGAAGGTGCTGGAAGAACCTTATCTCGGAGCGCAGGCGCGGGAAACGGATGAAGCGGAGAATACGGATGACCCCAGCGGGAAGTCTTCAACGGGTACGGCCGGCTACTATGTACTGGGCGACAACCGCATGGACAGCCTGGACAGCCGGATGATCGGGCGGATCGCAGATGAGGCCATTCGGGGCAAAGTAACGGGCGGGAGCCTGCATTGACTTCCTCGGGTCCTCCACATACAATGGTTGAATCCGACACATTCGACATTATACGCGCCTTAGCGGCCGGAGAAAGAAGGCAAAGAACAATGGGACAGGAGATTGAACGCAAATTCCTGCTGCCGGAATATCCGCAGCGGCTGATCGACGAAGGGCAGCTTCGGATCGAGAGCCGGGAAGCGATGGAACAGACTTATCTCGCCATCGATGGTCCCCAGGAGCTTCGGGTCCGCAAAATCACCGACCGGGACACCGGGGAGACGGTGTATACCCACACCTTCAAGAACGGGCTCGGCATCAGCAGGGAGGAAGTGGAAGTCTCGATCACGGCAGGCATCTATAAGCAGATGGTAGATGCGGTGCGGGCGGTTCCCCTGCTGAAGGAGCGGCACACGGGCAAATGGGGGGATGTTACGGTCGAGATCGATCTGTACAGCCAGCTGAACCTGATGGTCGTGGAAGTGGAGTTCGGATCGCTGGAGGAAGCGGAGAGCTTCCAGCCGCCCGACTGGTTCGGGACAGACGTCAGCGTGGAGAAGAAATACAGCAACAAGACTGTCTGGAAGGAGCTTCAGCAGGATCTCCGCCGCTGAACAGATCAATGAACAGATTTTGCGGACTTTAGTGCATAAACGTGTTAATATAGGGGTTAAAAAGTGGCTAATCGGGGGGATAAGCGTGGAATATATCAGCACTAGAGGCAACGTGAAGGGAATCGGCTTCATCGATACGGTCCTTATGGGGCTCGCGGATGACGGAGGGCTGCTCGTTCCGGCGGAGATTCCGGCTGTGGACGCGGAGACACTGGAAGCATGGCGTTCTTTGTCCTTTCAGGAATTGTTCCTGAAGATATTCTCCTTATATACGAACGGTGAAATTCCGGAAGAGGATCTGAAAGAACTGGTGAACCGGAGTTATGCGTCGTTCCGCGATCCGCAGGTGGCGCCGCTGCGCCGTATCGACGATTCTCTGTATGTGCTGGAGCTGTTCCACGGGCCTACCTTTGCGTTCAAGGACGTTGCGCTGCAATTCATCGGCGAGCTGTATTCCTATATCTCCCGCACCCGCGGCGAAATTATCCATATTCTCGGCGCGACCTCCGGCGACACCGGAGCGGCGGCGATTGCCGGCGTACGCGGCAAAGAAGGCATCAAGATCTGCATTTTGCACCCGAACGGCAAGGTCAGCAAGGTGCAGGAACTCCAGATGACGACCGTGGACGACGCCAATGTGCTGAACCTGTCCGTCCAAGGCAATTTCGACGATTGCCAGCGGATCATCAAGGAGCTGTTCGGCGATTTGGAATTCAAGGCCAAATACCACCTTCGGGCCATCAACTCGATCAATTTCGTCCGCATTCTGGCGCAGACGGTGTATTACTTCCACGCCTTCCTGCAGCTGCCCGAAGAGGCGAAGGGACGCACGGTCAACATCAGCGTGCCTTCGGGCAACTTCGGGAACATCTTCTCGGGTTATCTGGCCAAGAAGATGGGGCTGCCGATCGGCAAGCTGATTATTGCCACGAACGAGAACAATATTCTGGAGCGGTTCGTGAAGACCGGCGAGTACAAGCCGGGGGAATTCGCCCAGACGCACAGCCCGTCGATGGACATTCAGGTGGCGAGCAACTTCGAGCGCTACTTGTATTATCTGCTGAATGAAGACGGCGCGGCGGTAGCGGAACGCATGAAGGAGCTTCAGAACGAAGGC
The DNA here is from genome assembly GCF_031470375.1 of Paenibacillus glufosinatiresistens. NCBI lineage: Bacteria > Bacillati > Bacillota > Bacilli > Caryophanales > Paenibacillaceae > Paenibacillus > Paenibacillus glufosinatiresistens. The sequence continues at coordinate 72,850 of NZ_JAVFHT010000016.1, read as the reverse complement.
CGGATTGCAGCGGAGGGCGAGGAGCTTCGGCGGGTACAGGCCGACTTTGCGGCGCTTGGCGTCACGAACGGGGATTGTCTGGAGACGATCGCGAAGTACAGCCGGGAGAAAGGCTATCTGCTCGATCCGCATACGGCCTGCGGCGTAGCCGCCTACGAGGCCCATAACGGAGCCGGGGAGATCGGCATTACCTTCGCAACGGCGCATCCGGCGAAGTTCGACGAAGCGATCTCGCTGCTGGATATCCGCCAGGAATTCCCGGCGCCGATATCCGCTCTGTCCGAGCTGCCGCAGGTGCAGACGACAGTGGACAATGACAAAGCCGAGGTTACGGCCCGGCTGATCGAATTTTTTGGATAACGAGAGGATAACCATAGCAGAAACGGTGCCGCCGCAGAGAGCGTTCGCCGTTTCTTTCTGTGTGAAGATACCAGATAAAGAGGGAGAGTCTTATGAGAATTCGATTCGGAGTCATCGGGACCAACTGGATATCGGACCGGTTCGTGCAGTCTGCGCTGGAGAATGAAGAGTTCGTGCTCTCGGCCGTATATTCGCGAAGCGAGGAGAAGGGCCGGGATTTCGCGGAGAAGTATGCGGGCGCTTCGATCTATACGGATCTTGCGGATATGGCGGCGAGCCCCGAGGTGGATGCTGTTTATATTGCAAGCCCCAATTCGCTGCATGCGCAGCAGGCCATTCTCTGCATGAACCACGGCAAGCATGTGCTGTGCGAGAAGCCGGCGGCTTCCAACAGCGATGAGCTGCGGGCGATGATTGAAGCGGCAGAGCGCAGCGGCGTAACGTTCATGGAGGCGATGAAGTCTACCCTGATGCCGAACTTCGGCGTCGTGAAGGATAACCTCTACAAGCTGGGCCGAATTCGCCGCTACTGTGCAAGCTACGGCCAGTATTCGTCCCGTTACGATGCCTATCTTCAGGGCAATGTAATGAATGCCTTCAGACCGGAGTTCTCCAACGGTGCGCTGATGGATCTGGGCATATACTGCCTGTATCCGATGGCGGTTCTGTTCGGGCGTCCGGATACAGTCAAGGCTGTCGGCGTTATGCTCGGGTCAGGGGTGGACGGCGAGGGCAGCATTCTTATGGGGTACCCGGATATGGATGCGGTCGTGTCGTATTCCAAAATCACGGATTCCTACCTTCCCGCTGAAATCCAGGGCGAGAACGGAACGATGGTGATCGACAAGATCAACCAGCCGTATGAGGTCAAGATCCGTTACCGCGACGGAAGCACCGAGGTGCTGTCCCATCCGCAGACGTTCGAGCCGATGTATTATGAAATTCAGGAATTCATCCGGTTGATCCGTCAAGGCGAGCGGCAGAGCGCGGTCAATTCGCATGCCTGTTCGCTGGTGGTATCGGAGATTATGGAGGAAGCCCGGAAGCAGATCGGCCTGAAATACGCGGCGGACCGGTGGGCAGAATGATCCGCCAAGCAATGCGGGGAACGGCGGTGCTCAAGACCTTCAAGAAGGTCTATATCGAGATTACCAGCGTCTGCAATCTGGCATGCAGCTTCTGCCCGCAGACGGAGCGGCAGGCCAAGTTTATCGGCACCGAACAGTTCGCGTCCATACTGGATCAGATCCGGCCGCATACGTCGCATATTTACCTGCATGTCAAAGGAGAGCCGCTGCTGCATCCCCGCCTGCATGAACTGCTGGATCTGGCGCATGCCAAAGGGTTCAAGGTGAACATAACGACCAACGGAACGCTGATCGTCAAGAATGCGGACAAGCTGCTCGGCAAGCCGGCCCTCCGGCAGATGAACTTCTCGCTGCACAGCTTCGACGGACACGCCGGGTCGGAGAATCGGGAGGGGTACCTGCGGACCGTTATTGATTTTGCGAAGACGGCTGCGGACCAGGGCGTTCTCATCTCCTTCCGCCTCTGGAACCTGACGTCGGACAATCTGACGAACCGGCAGCGTCAGCGCAACCGCGCTACGCTGGAGGTGCTGGAGCAGGCGTTCGGACTGGATTACCGGATTGAGGAGAGAGTCGCTCCCGGAAGCGGTGTGCGCATTGCGGAGCGAATTTATCTGAATCAGGACCATGAATTTCGCTGGCCGAGCCTGACGGCTCCGGAAGACGACGGACACGGCTTCTGCCATGCCCTGCGCAGCCAGGCGGCGATTCTGGTCGATGGCACCGTCGTGCCCTGCTGTCTGGACGGCGAGGGTGTCCTGAATCTCGGCAATGTCCATGAGCAGCCGTTCTCGGAGATTGTGGAGAGCGAGCGGGCCAACCGGCTGGTTGACGGGTTCTCCCGGCGGGAAGCGGTGGAGGAACTGTGCCGCAAATGCGGATACAGGCAGCGGTTCGGCTCCTAGGCAGGCCGGATAGACTATTTTTTAGATAAATATTAAAATTTGCCTTCGGTAGTGATACACTAGACACAAGACAATGATCCAATAAAAGGCGAGGGACGGTAAACATGAGCGATCGATTGACACAGACGGATGTGATTCTGATTGGTGCCGGGATCATGAGTGCAACGCTGGGATCACTGCTGAAGGAACTGGTTCCGGAATGGACAATTACGGTGTATGAGCGGCGCGGCGGCGCCGGCGAAGAGAGCTCCAACGAGTGGAACAATGCCGGAACGGGACACTCTTCCCTCTGCGAGCTGAACTACACGACGGAGCGGCCCGACGGAACGATGGACATCAGCAAGGCTGTCAAGGTGAACGAGGAGTTCCAATACTCCAGGCAATACTGGTCTTATCTGGTGAATCGTAAGCGTATTCAAAATCCGCGGGACTTCATCGCTCCCGTTCCCCATATGAGCTTCGTCCAGGGAGCGGAGGATGTGGCTTTCCTCAAAAAACGGTACGAGGCCCTATCGCGCAATCCGCTGTTCCAGGGCATGGAGTATTCCGACGATCCGTCCCGGCTCGCCGAGTGGATGCCGCTCATGATGAAAGACCGGACCGCGGATCAGCCGATTGCGGCGACCCGCATTGACGCAGGGACAGACGTCAACTTCGGGGCTCTGACGCGGATGCTGTTCGACGATCTCCAGAGTCAGGGAGTGGACATTCGCTATTATCGCCACGTGGAGGACGTGAAGCGGACGCCGGACGGCTCTTGGGAGCTGAAGATCCGGGATACCGGCAGCGGCGCTGTGGAACGCCACCGGGCGAAGTTCGTCTTCATCGGGGGCGGAGGCGGCAGTCTTCATCTCCTGCAGAAATCGGGCATTCCCGAAGGCAAGGGCATCGGAGGATTCCCGGTCAGCGGGCTGTTCATGGTGTGCGAACGGCCGGAAGTAGTGGCGCAGCACCGGGCCAAAGTGTACGGCAAAGCCGCGCTCGGCGCTCCGCCGATGTCGGTGCCGCATCTCGATACCCGGGTCATTGCAGGCAAGGAGTCGCTGTTCTTCGGTCCGTTCGCGGGCTTCACGCCGAAGTTTCTGAAGTTCGGTTCGATGCTGGATCTGATTACCTCCGTCAAACCGGGTAATCTGACCACCATGCTGGCGGCCGGAGCCAAGAACATGGGTCTTACCAAGTATCTGATCGGCCAGGTTCTTCTGTCCAAGGAGCAGCGCATGGAAGCGCTGCGGGAGTTCGTACCGAATGCGAAGAGCGACGATTGGCGGCTCGTTGTGGCGGGCCAGCGCGTGCAGATCATTAAGGATACGGCGCAGGGCAAGGGGACGCTGCAGTTCGGCACAGAGGTCATCAGCGCGGCGGACGGCTCGATTGCGGCGCTTCTGGGCGCCTCCCCGGGCGCTTCGACGGCCGTCTACGTCATGCTGGAAGTGCTGCGCCGGTGCTTCCCCGAGCGGATGGAGGTCTGGGAACCGAAGCTCAGAGAGATGATTCCGGCTTACGGCATCTCGCTCCTGGAGCATCCGGAGCTGTTGCGCGAGATGCAGGCGGCCACGGCGCATTCGCTGGGCCTCGCCGGCGAAGCTTCAGAGGCGGCGGACCCGGCCCGCGAAGCAGTGCCGCTAGGGAAGAAGGCGGCGACTCTGTAGGAGCTTACGGGCTCGGAAACGGCATCTATTCTTATCCTTATTTAAAAAGCGGACGACAAAGCAGCCAGACCTTCCGGACAGGAGGGTCTGGCTGCTTGTCTGCATGGCTGCCGGGACGGATTAACTCTGGAGGAACCGGATCAGGGCCTCGTTGAATTCAGCGGCATGGGTCGCATTGAAGCCGTGGGGCCCTCCCTTGACCACTTCGAGTTGACTGCCCGGGATGGCTTCATGGGTAAGGGCGCCGCTGACCTCCAAGGGGACAATGACATCCGAATCGCCATGAAGAATAAGGGTCGGCACCGTGATTTTGGCCAAATCCTTGCGGAAATCGGTAAGGCCGAAAGCGGCAATGCAGTCCAGGGTGCCTTTGGGCGAAGCGAAAGCGGCGATATCCCGATTATACAGGCGGAAGGGCTCACTGACTAATGAGGTCTTGCCGTCTGCTGCAAAAAAGGTCGTGGTAAATGAATCGATGAAGGCCAGGCGGTCTTCGGTAACCTCGGTCTGGAAATCTTGGATGGTGGCATCGTCCATTCCGCCTTCGGGATGCTCTGCAGATTTATAGAGATAAGGGGGTACCGCACCGGCAAAGACAGCCTTCAAGACCCGTTCGGTTCCATAGCTGCCGATATAGCGGGCCACTTCTCCTCCGCCCATAGAGAAGCCAACCAGGGTCACCTCCCGCAGATTCAAATGAAGCAGCAGCTGATGCAGATCGGCTGCGAGCGTATCGTAGTCGTAACCGTTCCAAGGCTGTGAAGACTGGCCGAACCCCCGGCGGTCATACGTAATCACCCGGAACCCGGCTTTTGTGAGCGCGGGCACCTGCTTCTCCCAGGAGCGTCCGCTGAGCGGCCAGCCGTGAATCAAGACGACAGGTTTTCCGCTGCCATGATCCTCATAATAGAGCTCGATTGGAGCGCCATTCTCCGTACCTACCTGCACTCTTGCCAAATCTCATCGCCTCCGTTAAGGAATGTAATTTGTTGGAATTTTTATATGATGAATTTTAATAGGTGGAAGGGTCGGTGTCAAACCAGGAGAAGATGATCCATACAGATCGCTGTTCCGCCCAAGCGCCCTCTCCGCGAATGCATAGGATAATGGTGCCTACTTCGTTTGAAAGGAGCGATTGCAGATGGGGTTTTTCCCAACGCCGGGAATCGGCGGAGGATTTCCAGGAGGACCAGGAGGACCAGGAGGACCAAGCGGACCGGGGGGACCAGGAGGACCGGGAGGAGCGGGAGGATTTCCGGGAACTCCGGGCGGAGCGCCGGGAGGCGTTCAGGCTCCGACAGCTCCACCGCCGCAATTCATCCCGCAGATGTCGGCAACCGCTTTTGCCGTCGACCCAGGCGGAATCAGACGCTGCCTGTTCCGTAACACTTACATTTGGCTGAACAATGGCGAGCAATTCTGGTTCTATCCCGTATTCGTCGGACGCACTTCGGTTGCAGGGTTCAGATGGTTCGGCTTCTTCTGGGGGTATTTTGGCATTGATTTGAATCGGATCAGCTCATTCACCTGTTTCTAAGACGACCAAAAAAGAGAACAGCCTGAGCTGTTCTCTTTTTGCTGCGATTTACCAGCAACTTTATTTCATCAGCAAAGAGATCACCTGCAAGTCGCTTATTCTGGTATTTAAATTTGTTCCTATAAATTCGATAATATTAATATCAATATCAGCTCATAAGAAATAAGGAGAGCCAGACACAATGACAAGATTATTCAAGCCTCAAGTTCATATTAGCTTGGAAGACCCCTGCTCTACTCGTATCCAATTACCGGATTACATAGAGGCACACTTTAAGGTGAGAGTAACTTCTTTTGTAGAGAATCAAGCTGACATCTCTGATTTATGGGATAGCGAAATTGTAATTACGGAGACCGATATCTACCAGCCGCAGCCTTATCAGCTTCCCCTTATGATTCTGCATCCCAGTGAATTGGATCAAGATCTGATTTGGCAATTCATATATGATTGCTGGTTTGGCATAGGTCATTCCGCACAGGCGAAGCCGGATGAATATACCGATTTGAAGAAGGGGATCGCGGCGCTGATTCAGAATGGATTTTACTCCAAGGCCGGCGAAATTATTTTATCGCTAAAGGAAGTCATAGAGTACGATGAAGAGTGGCTGACCACCCTCGCTATGGTCCAATATATGGAGAAGAAGGTGGAAGCTGCGATAAATACGCTTCGCGAAGCTTATTGGATGTCTCCCAACCATGAAGACACGCTGTATAATCTGGGATTCATGTATAAAGTCAACGGGGAGATCCGGCGGTTAATTTATTACCTGGAGCGATTGCTGAAGGTAACTGCCAATGAAGCGCTTATTGCCGAAGCCAACGATATGTTGGCTGAATGTTATTCATATGTGTAAAAGTTAAGTGAGTAAGGAGTGGGAAGGTTGGGCGGAGAGTTTTATCTCAATCGGCATAATGAACATCTGATAGATCAATACCTGGCTAATGTGAATAAAAGTATTTTGGTCGATTTTACGAAAGAAGATAGCGATACGCTGCTTATCTCATTCAGCGGGCGGGGCAGAGTTGCCGTAAAACCTCCGACCTTTGAACTTTTTCGTACCACAAATGAAATGGGCGTAAATCGGATTCTGATAAGAGATTTGAATAAGGCGTGGTTTCATAAAGGGCTTGTGAACATCTCGGGAGTAGACTGCTTTGATGACATGGTTGCATACCTCGAAGAGATTATACCGGCCAATCGGTTCAAAAAGATTATTGTGATCGGTCTGTCTCTGGGGGGCTATTCAGCTCTGCTCTTTGGGCTGCTTACGAAATTAAAGGTAACGGTGCACGCTTTCGGTCCCCAGACTTTTCTGGACAAAGAGGGCCGGGTTTATGAAGAATCGATCCGATGGCTTCTGCCATTTCTAGATGAAGTGCCCGGTAATGTTCCCCCGAACTATATGGATCTTATCCGTATTTTTCGGGAGAGAGGGGAGAAGAATACACAGCCCGAAAATGAACTGCATATCCACTACGGGCACCCGGATAAAGTCTATGCAGAACGGCTGAACGGGCTGGATGGCGTACATTTGTATGACTACAATATCCATATGCATAATCTGCTTGTATTTTTTCGGGAGAGAGGGGAACTGACCCAGTTGCTGAATCATTTGTTCTTTACTCCCGAGTCGGACTGGAATTTGGATAGTTACCGGGAGCCGCGTGACCTTACGGTCCAGTTATAATGGAAAGACAGGAGCGGAGTGATCCGGCTGCTGTCTTTTTTGTATGAATATAAATGGAGCCTTTTATTGAACCAACGTATCCAGCTCCGGCTGCAGCTTGTTCCGCAGGACGTAGAGCATGAGGGCGCCGGTCAGGAAGGCAACGGCATCTGCGATGACGAGCGACCAGACCACGCCATGGAATCCGTTCAGGCGATTGGCGAAGAACAGGACCGGAATCAGGGTGACGCCCTGAATGATCGACATGATGAAAGCGGCGGTGCCCTGCGCGGTCGCCTGGAAGATTCCGGTGAACAAGGTGGTCGTTCCGGAGATGAACAGGGACAGGAAGGTCACATGCAGGATGTAGCTGCCCACTGCAATCAGCTGGGGGTCATTGGAGAACAGGCCAATCAGGTGGTCCGAGATCAGATAGACGAGCAGCCCGAATACGGCGGCCAAGGCGGCGATGGCCTGAACGGTGAAGCCGATGGTGCGTCTCATGCGCAGCTTGTTGGCGGTGAAGGTAAAGGCGATCAAGGGCACCACGCCCTCGCAGAGTCCCATGAGGATGAATTCGGGAAATTGCAGCAGCCGCGAAGAGATCCCGTAGGCGGCAACCGCCTGATCGCCGTACTCGACGAGGAAATGATTAAAGATGAGCGACATGGCGCCCAGGAAGATGCTCATGATAAAGACGGGGATGCCGACCTTCAGCACATTGCCGAGCAGCTCGCGGGTCACTTTGAGCCGGCGGGCGGAGATCGTCAGGAAGGAGCTTTTGACTCCCATATGGAAGGCGAAGAAGAGACTCGCCGCCAGGTTGGCGAGGACGGTAGCCGAAGCAACTCCGATTACGCCTCCATGAAACACGAAGATGACGAGGGCATCGAGCAGAATGTTGACGGCCACACTGAGGATCATCCCGACCATGGAAGTGAGGGCTGCACCTTCTGCGCGTACTACATTCTCCAATGTGAAGAACAGAACGACGCAAGGGGAACCGATCAGCATAACCGTAACATAATCTTTGGTGAACCCGAAGGAATCGGGCGTTGCGCCCAATGCATTGACAATGGGGTGGATGAGGGGCAGCCCGGCTGCCATAACGATCAGACCGAGAACGAGACTGCTGTAGAAGGCGAAGGCAGATACCTGCTTGACCTCTTCGTATTTCTTCTCGCCCAGCAGCCTGGAAATATAGGTGCCGCTGCCCATGCCGATCAGATTGCCGAGCGCCATAATGACGGCGAACAAGGGAAGGGTCAAGGCAAGGGCGGTCAAGACGGCGGTATTGTTCAGCGTGCCGAGAAAGTAGGCATTCAGGATGGAGTAGATTACACTCATTGAGGTGCCGAGCATCATCGGCACAGCGAAATGAGCGACAGCTTTGGCGACAGGCGCTTGTTCAAAATAATACAGGTTCTCTGTGTCCATAGAGGTCACCGCTTTCTTCACATTTTTCAATCTAACGGTGTTAGATTGAACCTTACAGTGTTAGATGATATCATGAAGGTACGAACCTGTAAAGCACAAACTTACACTGTTAGATAAAAGGGCGGGTTGATGGATGAAGAAACAACAGCCGCAAATTTCAGAAGACCGAATATTGGAAGCGTCCTGGGAACTGCTGGGGGAGGACGGAATCGAGAAATTCAGCATGAGGCGGCTGGCCGAAAGGCTTGGCATCCAGGCGCCGTCGCTGTACTGGTACTTCAAGAGCAAGCAGAAGCTCTACCAGCGTCTGGCCAATCAGATTTCCGGAATCATTCTGGAGGAATTCCGCGCCGAGGGGGGCTGGAAGGAGCAATTATCGGAAATGGCACTGACGATTCGGCGCGTGCTCAGCCGCTATCCTTGCTCCACGCAGCTCATGATGATGGCGCTGCCGCATGAACCGGATATTATCCGCTTCACCAACCGGATGCTGCTCTGCGTGGAACCGACGCCGCTTGGGCAGGAGCAGCAAATCCAGGTAGTTACTACGCTGATCAATTACGTCTACAACTTTGTTCTGGACCATGAGCAGCATGAGCGCAGCGTCTCCGCTCTTGTGAGCGAGGGAAAAGTGCTTCCGGGCGAGGATATGATCCGTCTTATGGATTCCATGAGCGAAGCGGAGGCAGGAATGTTCCGGACGATGTTCAAAAGCGGCCTGTTCGAGCTGATGGGCTCCGACCATGCCTTTGAATTCGGACTGAAGCTGATCCTGCTTGGAACCGAGCAGGTCATCCGGGAGCAGGCGAAGCAGAATCTTAATAAATAGAACCAATTAGGAATAATTAAGGTATCAATGCTATTTTGGAGTTAGGATTAACAATAAACTAGATAGAAAAAGGAATGAGGTAGCAGGTGTAGAATAATTGGAATTAAAATTAATTAACTAATCTAGGACTTATCTAAGGGGTGCAGGTGTATGGAAGCAAAGGAAGAGTTGCGTCTAAATCTAAACAATATGAATTCTGCATTTGATTTGGTCATTGATAGTCTTCTGGATCTTCAAAAAAGCATTAAATACTGCATGTATGATATGATTGATCTAGATAAGGATGATGAATTACTAAAACTATCCAAGGCAAAAAAAGTAATTAGCGATGAAGCAGAGCAGGTCACTACAATGAAAAGAACTTTTTTTTCACAAATCCAGAGCAATTTGGGGACCTCAATGGAGATTACAACAGAAGATATTATTGGTGAAGAAGAAATAGATAATGAATCAGAGAGTGCATCAGCAATCGAGCGAACCTCTTGGAAAATAACCGGTAATGTGGTGAGGGTTGAAACTGTCCGTCCAAATAATGGGGCACCCTACACAAATCTTATACCAGTTTCTTTATTTGAAGATATAGTATTAACATGTATGGAACAATTTGAACGGTATAATAAAGAAATGTTGCGGACTTCTAACATAGATATGTTAATGAAGGAGAAAATTTCAAAAGAGAGCACATATAAAAAGGCTACTAATTCGGCTGTGTACACGGTGCTTAAAGTGATGCTTAAGGAATCAATTCTTACTTTTGCAGAAAATATGAAAAGAGCCTATAAACTTAATAAAACTTCTGATGAAGTTAAAGAATGGCTTGAAAAGAATATAAAACATACGAATCAAATTCAGTGTTCTTGACACTGATGTATCTTTTGTCTACTGTAAACGTATAATTCAAAGGCAATGCAACCGAAAGGTTCAACCTCGGCAGGATAGAGGTTGAACCTTTTTTGCGTGGACCCTAAGCAGGAGGGAGAAGACAAGAATGGCGACGAAAAAGCAGCTTTTGAGAAGACTGGATGAAATCGGGGCGTCCCTGGAACGCAGAGGAGATGCTCTGCTGCTGCTGGGGGTCGGATCGGTCGGAACCGAGCTGGAACGGATCGACGAGTACTCCGATCTGGACTTCTTCGTACTCGTAGAACCGGGAGCGAAGGAGGCTTATCTGGAGTGTCTCGACTGGCTGGAGGAAGTATATCCGCTGGCATATCAGTTCCGCAACACCGATGCCGGGCACAAGATTCTGTTCGAGGACGGAATTTATGGGGAATATGCGATCTTTGAAGAAGAGGAGTTCAAGCAGGCGAAGTATAAGGGAGGCCGAATCGTCTGGATTAAGCAGGGGTACACGAACCAGGGCATTGGAGAAGAGGGCGGCTCGGTTAAGGCCGAACGGAGACAGAGTCTCGACTTTCCGCTGAATGAAGCCCTGACGAACCTGTATGTCGGATTGGGCCGATATGCCCGGGGAGAGAAGCTCTCCGCGGCCCGGTTCGTCCAGAGCTACGCCTTGGACAGCATTCTGTCCGTTCTGCATTTGCTGGAGACGGAAGAGCCGTATTTCCGGGATGTGTTCGGGGAGGAAAGGCGGATGGAGAAACGGTACCCCCATTTTGCGGAACGGGTAGGCGATATGATGCTGGGGTATGAGCGGACGCCGGAATCGGCGCTCCAGATTCTTCGCTATCTGGAAGAGGTCTATCCGGTCAACCCGAGAATGAGCGCAGAGATCCGGAAGCTGGCTCAAGGGTTATAACCTGCCGGATTCCGCCAAAAGAATAAAAAGCGGCCGTCCGGGGGAGTGTTCCCGGACGGCCGTTTGCGGATTGAGGCGGCACCCGCAGTCCGTCTGATTAATTTAAACGGCTCAAGGCTTCTTTAAGGGCGGGGCTGAGCTGATACGTCTTGATTATCGTCTCGATGGACTCGGCGCGCGTTGCGCCGCCCAGCGGATCAAAGGATTGGGCGGTTTTGCCTTCAAAAATGCCGAGGGCGGCTGCCTTCTTGACGGCATCCTGCGCATAGGACCCGTTCAGATCGGTGAAGGTCACCTTGGACGTATCCTTGTTCAGAACGGATGGATTCAGAACACGGGTAATCATGACGGCCATTTCCTGCCGGGAGATCGTCTGTTCCGGCCGGATGGTGCCGTCGCCGTAGCCGGTCATGACGCCTACCCGGACCAGTTTCATCAAGTATTTGGACGACCAATGATTGTTGATATCACGGAATGCGGTGTAATCCTCAGGTTGGATATTAACGGTTCGGCCCGCCATATCCACGAAGCCCCGGGCAATCATTGCAGCGAACTCTGCGCGGGTAATGGTATTATCCGGCTCAAATCCGCCGGTCGGATAGCCGTTAATGACGCCGAGCTTGGTCAATTTCTCAATGGAGCCGATCGCCCAATGCTGTCCGATATCGCTGTAGTCAATCGTTGAAAGATCAGAGCCAGCCTTCAGGATCTCGGCTGTCCGCGCCTGCACGCCGGCAATCACATTGTTGTCGGCCTTTACTACCTGGCTTCTGAAGATGTCATTCGGGTCCTGGGCCAATTCGCCCGAATCTGCAGGCTCGGAGGCTGCTGGAACCGGAGTGGCCGAAGGAGAAACCGAAGGAGCAGCGGATGCGGTCGGCACCGGCGCCGGCGTAGCCGCCGGGAGAGCAGCCGGAGCGGACGGAACGCTGTCCGCCGTCGCCGATGGGGCGGGGCTGGCGTTGTCTTCGTTGTTCCCGTTCGATTCTTGGCCGGCTGCCGTCAGTTGAATCAGGCCCGCATCGGTCTGTTGGCCTGCCGTTACGGTTATGGACTTCGTGCCCGGTTGATAGCCTTCAGCGCTTGCTTCAAGCGTCTGCGTACCGGCCTTCACGGAAGACAGCGTGAATGTCCCCTCCGCATTTGTTGTGGCGCTGATCCCTCCGGCAGTGACCGTAGCTCCGCTAATCGGGGACTGGGCGGCATCGACCACCTTGCCGGTAACGGTGCCGTCTTCGGAAGGCGCGAGGGCAAGCGGAGCAGTGAGAACCAGCATCCAGCTGCCGACAGCGACCAGCCGGTCGTTGCCCCACGTAACGTCGGAGAGACTCACCTGCCAAATGTCCGCCCGGGAATTCCGGGGCGTCCAGTTCTCGCCGTCTGTGGAAGTGTAAATATAGCTCCAGTTGCCCACAACGGTGAATTGATTGCCGGCAAAGTAGAGTTCCCGGGGAAACAATCTGTCGGCCAGAACAGAGGTTGTCCATGTAATGCCGTCATCCGAGGTTGCGATTGTACCCGGAGCGCTCTCCACCAAGGCCATGAACTTGCCGTTTCCCTTGACGATATGCGACACCAGAAAATCCGTCTCCCGAGCAGTCCAGGTGATGCCGTCGGACGAAGTCAGGAGTTTATACTTGTTGCCGTCCAGAGCCGAGACCATAAATTGATTGTCGATCCAGGACACCGATACAATATAGGTTGCAGGAACCGAAATCGCCGTCCATGTCACTCCGTCGGAGGAGGTCTGAAGGGTGCTGCCGGAACCTCCGGCCACAAACAAGCCATTGCCCCATCCGATGGTCTTGAACCGGGTGTTGTCGGCTGCGCTTGTGCGCGGAGTCCAGGAGCTTCCGTCAGGCGAGGTGAGAATGCGGCTGTCTTCGCCCACGGCCACGTATATGCCGTTGCCCCATGCAATATCGGTGAGAAGGTTGGTCACTCCAGAGCTTTGTTTTGCCCAGACATCGCCGTCAGCCGAGCTGACGACGGCGCCTTCTTCGCCCACGGCCACGAAGCCGCTTCCGCCCCAAGCGACGGCGTTGAGATTCTGGCCTGTGGCCGCAGCGGTTCTCTGCTTCGACCATACCTCGGCATCGGCAGAGGTAACAATAATGGATTCATCCCCAACGGCAATGAATTCGTTGTTCCCCCACGCGCCGCCGTTGATTCCGCCCGACTCCAGACCGGTGATTCCGTAGGAGTACGGAGTCCAGTTCTGGCCATCGGTGGAGGCCAGAACCGTATTGAATCCGAAGGCGAGGAAGCGGTTATTCACCCACAGCACATCGTGAAACCACTCTCTGTTGTTGGCGGTGTAATCATGGACGGTCCAGGTAACGCCGTCCGTCGAGGTGCGAATCTGCCCGCCGGAACCGGCAGCCACAAAGAGGTCATTTCCCCAGGCTACATCATCGAAGTGATGGGTGTCAGTCGATTTGGAATCTTGAATCGTCCAATTCTCCAGATCGGGAGAGGTGTACAGAACTCCCCCGTTGCCGGCTGCCACGTATTTGTCTTTGCCCCAGGCAACCGCGTTGAAGGTATCCAGGGCGCTGTCGGTTTTGACTGTCCAGTCCATCCCGTCCGCGGAGACCAGAATCATTCCCTTCGTTCCCAGGGCCATGTCATTATGCCGATAATAACCTGCAGCAATAAATTGATTGTTGATCCATTTGACAGAGCTTATTGTAGTTCTTCCGTCGATGTTTCTTCGGACCGTCCAATCTACTCCGTCGGGCGAGGTCATGATTTCACCCTGTACGCCGACTGCGACGAACGTGTCATTCCCCCATTCCACGTCTGTGAGCATGCGGTCTTGGGTGGGAGACTCCCGGAAGGTCCAGGATACTCCGTCCGCCGACTGGTAGATTGTGCCCCGGTCGCCTACGGCTACATAGGAAGAGCCGCTCCAGGCCGCCGAATGCAGCCGGGTTCCGAAGGATACCCGCTTCCAATCCGGGGCCGATTGCTGCGCGCGGCCCTCGGAGGGAAAGGTGGGGAACAGGCTGATCAACAAGAGAAGAACAGCCGTGATTTTGGTCCATTTTAAAGTGCTGAATTTCATTCATGAGACTCCTTTCAGGATGATCCTATATATATCGACAGAGTTAGACAAAATTTTCACTGTTTAATTTTAGGTGAATTGGTAATGAAGGTCCGAATAGTGATACAATATAGCCGAAATAGGACAAGAACAGGCAAGAGAGGAGTCGTTTGAATTGGCACAATCCCTTAAGAACAAAGTCGCTATTGTAACCGGAGGAGCAAGAGGACTCGGGAAGGCAACCGCGGTCGCGCTCGCCAAAGAAGGAGCGCATATCGGCCTGCTGGCCCGCACGGAAGAGACCCTGAAGAAGACTGCCGCCGAGATTGAAGCTCTGGGTGTGAAGGTGGCTTATGCCGCTGTTGATATTGCCTCTAAGGAAGAGGTGGAGGCCGCCGTCCGGAAGCTGAAGAACGAACTGGGCGATGCTGATATTCTCATCAACAACGCCGGGATTGCAAGCTTCGGCAAGGTGCTGGAGATGGACCCGGAAGAGTGGAAGCAGATTATTGACATCAATGTGATGGGGACCTACTACGTGACCCGCGCGGTTCTTCCTCAGCTTATCGCCAAGAACGCAGGCGACATTATCAATATCTCCTCCACCAACGGTCTGAACGGAGCCGCAACCTCCAGCGCTTACAGCGCCTCCAAGTTCGCGGTGATCGGCTTCACGGAATCGCTGGCCCAGGAAGTCCGCCGCAACAATATTCGCGTCTCGGCCCTGACGCCGAGCACGATCGCAACGGACATGGCGATGGATCTGAAGCTGATTCAGGAGAACAATGACGCGAAGTTCGTTCAGCCGGAAGATGTCGCCGAATTCATCGTGAACCAGCTCAAGCTGAACCCGCGCGTCTATGTAAAGACCGCCAGCTTCATTGCGACGAACCCGTTCTGATCTTCCCGCCGGGGGATCGACAACTACAGCAAAAAGCCGCCCCTCGGGCGGCTTTTTGCTGTTCCCAAATTTAATATTCGCCCTTAATGACAAAGAACGATCCCCGGATTGTTCCGGCGAGCTTGGATTTCTGCCTGGCGAACTTGAACCGGCCTTCCAGCTCGGCAGGCACTTCCATGCCTTCGGACAGCTTGAAGCCGACCGCCCGTTTCTTGGGATCATCCAGCGTATACATTACGTTAAGGGCTAGACCGTCTTCATAGAAGACGTAGGCAAACCGGATATTCTCCACCTGAAAAGACGACGTCTCCAGCGGTCTGGCGGCGAACTCGAGCTGCCGCTCTTCTCGGAGAATCCGGTTCACATACTCCAGCGTCTCCCGGCTCTCCTGCGCGGGCACGACCGTGAAGGCGTGCTTGTACTTGTTCATGAAGTAGCGCGCTTCGTTGGCGCGCAGTCCGGCCAGCGCTTCGGCCACCGGGGAGGACTCCAATCCGGCAGCGGATACATTTTTGAAATCGACAAGATGAGCCATTGCGCACTCCTCGCTCTCCTTAAATGAGATGCTCCTTCACCGTCTCTCCTTCAATCAGCACCGGCTGGTAATACGTGCGGTTCCGCAAATCCTTCTTGCCCTGAAGCTTTCGAATAATCCAGTCGGCCGCGTCTCGGCCCATCTGCTCCTGCGGATGGGTGAGGGTCGTCAGCTTAATGCCCGCATTCTTGGCCATATAGGAGTTGTCCTGCCCGATGACCGACAGATCGCCGGGAACGGCAAGGCCCAGCCGCTTGCAGGCATGGATCACTTCAAGGCCGACCTCGTCGTTGTAGCAGACCAGCGCGGTCAGGCTGTCCCGGTTCACGGTCAGGAACTCCGTCAGTCTGGCGGCGAGATCGGGCTTCGTCTCGGTATCGAACGACAGCACCTGCTCCGGCTGGAAGTTCAGCCTGGCTTCGGCGAGCGCCTTGATATAGCCCTTCATCCGGTATTTGCCCTGAAGGTCGTCCATCTTGGCGACAATTCCGATCCGGGTATGTCCCTTCGCGATCAGCTCCCGGGTCGCCAGATAGCTGGACTGCACATCGTCGAGGCAGAGAAAAGGAACTTCCAGCTCCTCATAGTAAGCATTGATCATGATGAGGGGCACCTCCTGCTCCTTAAACGACAGGTAGTAGGCGATATTGGGATTATACAAGTTGCTCTTCGTCGGTTCAATAATCAGGCCGTCCACGCCGTAGGAGAGCATCATCTCCAGCGCCTTCTTCTCCTGGGCGACATCGTTGTTCGTACTGGCCAGTAGCAGAGAATAATTGTCCTCGTTCAGACGGCTCTCGATTCCGCGGATGATGGAGGGGAAAATATAATCCGAGATATACGTTGTTATCACGCCGATGGTCCGGGTCCCGGCACTGCCGGCGGCTTTGGTCCGGTATTGATGGCTGACATAGGTGCCGGACCCTTTCTCGCTTCGCAGGAAGCCGTCGTTCGCCAGCTCCAGAATGGCCTTGCGGACCGTCTGCCGGCTGACGCCGTACTTCTCCTGCAGCGCGGATTCCGTCGGAATCTGCTGGCCTGAGGCATAGACCCCCGACAGAATGTCGCTCTTAATTTCTTCCAGAATGACCTGGTATTTTGGCTTCATGGAATACCCACTCTTTCGCAAAAGTTCACTCATAAAGAGAATCACGAGTCAAAGTTGTATGTACATATTTCAGGAAAAGCGAACCTATCGCTATAACGGCAGCATGCGCTCTGTATACCGATTATACCTGAAGCCTTGCGGAAGGCAAGAACCAGGCTCAATTCCGCAGCTGCGGGGAGCGGATATGCCGTGCGAACCAAGTGAGGCTATTAATTGTATGTATATATTTATTTAATTATTGACAAATGTACGTACAAAAAATATACTGGGGCTGTCATTGAGGAAAGCGCCTTCTTAAGTGGGGGCGCGAACACGGCAAGGCACAGAGGGGAGCGGCATGAATATGGATCAGGACATCAGGCAGGCGATTGCCGGAGGCGAGACGGCGCTGGGAATCGAGCTCGGGTCCACGCGGATCAAGGCGGTGCTGATTGACCGTCACTTCCGGACGATCGCGTCGGGCAGCTATGAATGGGAGAATCTTCTGGAGGACGGGTACTGGACGTACCATTTGACGGACATTATGACAGGCCTGCAGGAGGCCTACGCGGAACTGAAGCGGGAAGCGGAACAGAAATACGGAACGGTTCTCCGGACTGTCGGTTCGATCGGTTTCTCGGCCATGATGCACGGCTATATGGCGTTTGACGCCGCGGGCGGGCTGCTGGTGCCGTTCCGGACCTGGCGCAACTCCACGACGGGCCAGGCGGCGAAGGCGCTGACCGGAGAGTTCGGATTCAACATCCCGGAGCGCTGGAGCATTGCGCATCTGTATCAGGCGATTCTGAACGAAGAACCGCATGTGCCGCAGATCTCGTATGTGACGACTCTGGCGGGCTACATCCACTGGCAGCTGACCGGAAGCAAGACGCTCGGCGTCGGCGATGCCTCGGGCATGTTCCCGATCGACGAAGCGTCGCGGGACTACGATGCCGCGATGGCTGCGCGGTTCGACGAGCTGACGGCCGGCAGAGGCTATGCCTGGAAGCTGAAGGAGGTGCTGCCGAAGGTGTGCGGCGCAGGCGAGCAGGCGGGCGTTCTCAGCGAAGCGGGAGCGAAGCTGCTGGACCCGGCGGGCGACCTGCAGCCGGGAATTCCGCTCTGTCCGCCGGAGGGCGACGCCGGAACCGGTATGGTCGCTACGAACAGCGTGCGGAAGCGGACGGGGAATATCTCCGTCGGCACCTCGGTTTTTGCCATGATTGTACTGGATCGGAAGCTGACGGACGTCTACCCCGAGATCGACATCGTCACGACCCCGGTCGGCAGCCCGGTCGGGATGGTGCATGCCAACAACTGCTCCAGCGACATCAATGCCTGGGTGGGCCTGTTCCGCGAGTTCTATGAAGCGATGGGGCAGCGAGCCGACGCCGGCGAATTGTTCTCTGTCCTGTTCAACAAGGCGCTAGAAGGAGACGCCGACGGGGGCGGGCTGCTGAGCTACGGGTATTTGTCGGGCGAGAACATCACCGGCATTGAGCAGGGCCGGCCGCTGTTCATCCGTTCGCCGGAGAGCCGGTTCAATCTGGCCAACTTCATGCGGGTCCATCTGTTCACCGCCTTCGGAGCGCTGAAGATCGGCATGGATATTCTGACGCAGCGGGAGAAGGTTGCGATCGACAGCATCCTGGCCCACGGCGGATTGTTCAAGACGCCGGTAGTGGGACAGCGGATCGTGGCGGCCGCGCTGAACGTGCCGGTCTCCGTGATGGCGAACGCCGGCGAGGGCGGCGCCTGGGGCATGGCGGTCCTGGCCGCTTATCAGAAGGATCGCGAAGAGGGCGAAGAACTGGCCGACTTCCTGGAACGCAAGGTGTTCAAGGACGCCCAGGCGCAGGAGGTCGCTCCTGTAGAGTCGGATGTGCAGGGCTTTGAAGCCTTTATGGAGCGCTACCGGCAAGGGCTGGCAATCGAGGCGGCAGCGGCGGAGCATCTTACGGAGAAAGGAAGGGGATAACATGCTGGAACAACTGAAGGAAGAAGTGTATGAGGCCAATCTGGATCTGCCCAAGCACGGGCTGGTCAAATATACCTGGGGCAATGTAAGCGCGGTGGACCGGGCGAGCGGCCTGTTCGTCATCAAGCCGAGCGGCGTCGGCTACGACCGGATGAAGCCGTCCGATATGGTGGTCGTTGATTTCGACGGCAACGTGGTGGAAGGAGACCTCCGCCCCTCCTCGGACACGCCGACCCATGCCGTACTGTATAAGCACTATTCCCAGATCGGCGGAATCGTGCACACCCATTCCACCTGGGCGACCGTGTGGGCCCAGGCCGGGCTCGATGTACCGGTCATGGGAACGACCCATGCCGATACCTTCTACGGGTCCGTACCCTGCGCCCGGTTCCTGACGCAGGAGGAGATCGACCGCGGCTATGAAGCCGAGACCGGCCGCGTGATTATCGAGACCTTCGAGCAGCGGGGCCTGGATGTCATGGCAGTGCCCGGCGTTCTGCTGAAAGGCCATGCGCCGTTCACCTGGGGCAAGGATGCCAAGTCGGCGGTCATGAACAGCGTCGTGCTGGAAGAGGTATCGAAGATGAACCTGTTCGCCCGGGAGCTGAACCATTTAGCCGAGGAGCTGCCGCAGCGGATACTCGATAAGCACTATCTGCGCAAGCACGGCAAGGATGCGTATTACGGGCAGAAATAGGAAGCGGGGCAGCCGCTTCGCGAGGGAAGGCCAATACGGCTTCCGGACATTCGCTGACTGGAGACTGCAATCTTTATTTAAATGGAATGGGCAACTGGAGGAGCGGCAGCGTTCGTCTTTGTCTTTCGGATTTCAACCGCCGCCAGCGGCTAATCGAGAAATCCGGAGACAATCATTCCATTCATTTCGTTCTGCCAAACCAACCGTAAAGGATGATACTCATGTCAACAGCCATTGCCAAGGAATTCTGGTTCGTCGTAGGTTCGCAGCATTTGTACGGGGAAGAGGCGCTGTCGGAGGTCAAGGCGCATGCCCAGGAAATGACCGATGCCCTCAACAAAAGCGGAGTTCTGCCTTACCCGCTTGTGCTGCAGGATCTGGCCGTCAGCGCCGATAAGATTACTTCGATTATGAAGGAAGTCAACTACCGCGACGAAGTCGCCGGCGTCATCACCTGGATGCACACCTTCTCTCCGGCCAAAATGTGGATCCGCGGCACGAAGCTGCTTCAGAAGCCGCTTCTTCATCTGGCTACGCAGTACAACGAGAGCATTCCGTGGGCGACCAT
Source organism: Paenibacillus glufosinatiresistens (assembly GCF_031470375.1). Lineage (NCBI taxonomy): Bacteria > Bacillati > Bacillota > Bacilli > Caryophanales > Paenibacillaceae > Paenibacillus > Paenibacillus glufosinatiresistens. The sequence goes on along the minus strand of NZ_JAVFHT010000016.1, from coordinate 52,805 downwards.
CGACATGGACTTCATGAACCTGAATCAGGCCGCTCACGGCGACCGGGAATACGGCTTCATCAACGCCCGCCTGAAGAAGCAGAACAAAGTCGTCGTCGGCTACTGGGAGCGCCCGGAAGTGCAGAAGCAGATCGCGGAATGGATGGATGTGGCGGTTGCCTACAACGAGAGCTTCAATATTAAGGTAGCCCGGTTCGGCGACAACATGCGCAACGTCGGCGTGACGGAAGGGGACAAGGTAGAGGCCCAGATCCAGTTCGGCTGGACCGTGGATTATTTCGGCATCGGCGATCTGGTGGCGTACGTGAACGCCGTTACGGAGGAAGAGATCAACGGGCTGTTCGCGGAATATGCGGAGCTGTATGACTTCGATTACGGCAGCTACAGCAAGGAAGACTGGGAAGCCAGCGTCAAGGTGCAGGTCTCCTACGAAATCGCCCTCAAGCGCTTCCTGGACAACGGCGGTTATAATGCGTTCACCACCAATTTTGAAGACCTGCACGGGATGAAGCAGCTTCCGGGGCTGGCCGTTCAGCGGCTGATGGCGCAGGGCTATGGCTTCGCCGGCGAAGGCGACTGGAAGACGGCCGCGCTGGACCGTCTGCTGAAGGTGATGGCGCACAACCGGAACACAGGCTTCATGGAGGATTATACGTATGAGCTGGCCGCCGGCCAGGAAGCCATCCTCCAGTCCCATATGCTGGAGGTAGACCCGAGCCTTGCGTCAGGCAAGCCGAAGGTTCTCGTCTCCCCGCTGGGAATCGGCGACCGCGAAGATCCGGCCCGGCTTGTCTTCGACGGCTCAGCGGGAGAGGGCGTCGTCGTGTCGATGGCCGACTTCGGCACGCATTACAAGCTGCTCATCAATGAAGTAACGGCGTTCGAGCCGACGGTTCCGGCACCGAACCTGCCGGTGGCCCGCGTGCTGTGGACCGTCAAGCCGAACTTCCAGGACGGCGTCAAAGCCTGGATTGAGAACGGCGGAGGCCACCACACCGTCGTCTCCCTGAATCTGACGACCGACCAGATCGTGTCCTACGCGAAGCTGGTTGGATTGGAATACGTCGTCATCAAGTAACGGCAGAGCAGAGCGGACGGGTCAGCCCGTCCGCTCTATTTTCAATTATGCGACTTATGTCACTGTATGGCAGGTTTAATAAAAAGTATGATAATAGCCATCCGGAGCGCGCCGCCGCCTCCATAACTTCATATTATTCACAAGCTATGATTGCTATGGATCGTACTATAGCAGGAGCAGCTTCTGGAGAGACTGCGGATATCCGCAGCGCCGAAGGGTTCACCATCTCAGGCAAAAGGACAGAAGAGTACTGAATACCAGCCATCCATACCGGCTATGCCGGAGCGGAGGAGGGTATTTATTATTCTTGCAGCAGGAGACTGGAGTAGATCCGGTCTCTTTTTTTTTGGCTTCACAAAGACTCATAGGAATTTGAAAGGGGAACAGAGCATGGCACAACAGGAATTGAAGCGGGAGCTGGCCAACCGGCATGTTCAGCTGATCGCGATCGGGGGGACAATCGGCACAGGGCTGTTTCTGGGCTCGGGCCGAGCGATCGAAAAGGCCGGCCCGTCCATCATGCTGACGTATATCCTCGTGGGCGTCGCCGTATTTTTTGTCATGAGAGCGCTGGGAGAGCTGCTGCTGTCCAATAAAGGCTATCAATCGTTCACGGACATTGCGGAGGATTATCTGGGTCCCCGGGCCGCCTATGTGACCGGCTGGACGTACTGGTTCTGCTGGATTATGACGGCGATGGCCGATGTGATAGCGGTGGGCGTGTATGTGCAGTACTGGTTCGACATCCCGCAGTGGGTTCCGGCGGTCGTCTGTCTGATCATTCTGCTGGGATTGAATCTAATGACCGTCAAAAACTTCGGGGAACTGGAATTCTGGTTTGCCTTAATTAAAGTGGTTACCATTCTGGCGCTGATCGGGCTTGGCGTGGTACTCCTGATCACGGGTTTGAAGACGGACGCAGGCTCAGTGACGGTACGCAATCTGTGGATGCACGGCGGGGTATTTCCGAACGGCATTTCGGGATTTCTGTATTCGTTCCAGATGGTGGTATTCGCCTATGTCGGCGTTGAACTGGTGGGTGTATCGGCGGCGGAAACGTCGAATCCGGAGAAAAATATCCCTTCGGCGATCAACAAAATTCCGCTGCGGATTCTGTTCTTCTATGTGGGAGCGCTCTTCGTGCTGCTCTGCATCAACCCTTGGACCCAGCTCAGTCCGGCGGAAAGTCCGTTTGTCCGGACCTTCACCTTGGTCGGGATTCCGGTTGCCGCAGGAATTATCAACTTCGTCGTCCTGACGTCGGCCGCATCCGCCTGCAACAGCGGAATGTTCTCGACCAGCCGGATTCTGTACAACTTAAGCCGGAACCGCCAGGCTTCCGCCCGCTTCGGCGCTCTGAACCGCAATCATGTGCCGGGCAACTCGCTGCTGGTGTCCACGCTCGTCATTTCCGCAGGGGCCCTGCTGAGCAAGCTGGTTCCGGAGCAGGCGTTCGGCATCGTAACGACGGTGAGCGCGATTTGTTTCCTGTGGGTGTGGGCCGTCGTGCTTGTCTGCCATATCCGTTACAAGAAACAGCGTCCGGATTTACATGCGGCGTCCGCATTCCGAGCGCCGCTGACACCATTTGTCAATTATGCGGTCCTGGGGCTGTTTGCGGCGATTCTCCTCATTATGCTGGTTGCCGATGAGACGCGGCCGGCACTGCTGTTCACGCCGCTCTGGTTCGTGCTTCTGTACACGCTGTATGCCTTGCGCAGCCGCAAAGGGGAGAGCAGCCCGGCAATTGGCGGAGCGCTGCCTGAAGGTCCGGCAGAACTGCCCCGCTAAGAACCGGAACCGTCCGGCGGCGGGGCCGTGCTCTCCTCTGCCTGTCTGCGGAATTCGCTTGGAGAGCAGCCCATGGCCCGGCGGAAAACCTTAATAAAATAACTGACGTTATCGAATCCGGCATCCAGCGCGATGTCGGATATTTTGCGTTCGCCCCCCCGCAGCGCCTCGGCCGCGCGGGCGACCCGGTAGTCGTTGATATACTCCACCGGCGTCTTGCGGGTCATCGCTTTGAAGAACCGGCTGAACTGGCCCTCGCTCATATGCACGAGCCCGGCCAGCTCGGCGACGCGAAGCGGTTCGGCATACCGCTCCTGAATATGGAGCAGCACCGTCTTCAGCCGGTTCAGCTTAGCGCTGTCGGCTTCGCCGGTCTCGCTGCGGTTGTCGGCGCGGCCATCGGGAGCCAGCAGCGCCAGCAGCTCCAGCAGGGCGGCCTTCAGCCGGATGCGGAAGCCGGACGGCTGTTCCCCGTAGAGCGCGGCGATCCGGCCCAGCGTGTCCAGCAGCTCCCGCTGCCAAGGGACGGCGGGACGCAGCACCCGCGGGAAGGTGCGCCGCTTCTCCCGGAGCGGCAGCACCGCCGACTGCTGCACGGCGTCGTACTGGGCGCTCGCGATCAGATCGGGGTGGAACACAATCGCGCAGAACCGGCAGGGCCGGTCATCCGCCGGGTAGGCGGCATGAATGTCGCCGGGGTCAATGAAGGCGGCCTCCCCGGCGCGCAGGGGAAAGACCTCGGTTCCGGTCTGGAACAGAATGTCGCCTTCCAGCAGCATGAAGAATTCGGCCTCTTCATGCCAGTGGGTGTCCAGCACATGGGCCCCGCCCGGCAGTGCGATCTCGTACACGCCGAGCGGGAACATGGCGTCGCCGTGCCGGCGCGTCTCCTTCAGGCCTGTCTGCAAGCCGCGGTCCAACGGCAGTCCCTCCCTGTAAATGGAATACAAATTCGATGAATATCAGAATTGTGTTATTTTTTGCGCTGAATATTGCAAGTATCGCGCTTTCATACACATTATAATGCAAGTATACATGCAGAACCAATCCAGATCATTCTCAACCGAAAGGTGGAACCCATACAATGAAATTCTCCAATGGTTATTGGCTTGTCCGCGACGGATACGCGCTCGACAGTGCGGTTCAGTTCTATACGGCTGAACGCAGCGGCGACGAACTGACGGTCGTGGCGGCTACCGCTCCGATTCTCACCCGCGCCAACATGCTGGATACGGCGCTTCTGACGCTGAAGCTGCATTCCCCGCTGCCGGGCGTCATCGGCGTGAAGGTCACGCATTTCATGGGCGCTGTGGAACGCGGACCGAAGTTCGAACTGAATGAAGGAGCTACCGGCCACGTAACGGTAACCGAAGACGAGGAGCGCCTCGTCTATACCAGCGGCAATCTGTCTGCGGTAATCAGCAAGGGTGCGGCATGGAGCCTCGACTTCGTGCGGGACGGCAAGCGTCTGACCGGCAGCTCCTTCAAGGCCATGGCCCATGTCCGCGGTCCGGAAGGCGCAACCTACATGCGCGAAGAGCTGGATCTTGGCGTAGGCGAATGGGTATACGGCCTCGGCGAGCGCTTCACGTCGTTCGTCAAGAACAGCCAGGTGGTGGATATTTGGAATGAAGACGGCGGCACCAGCTCGGAGCAGGCCTACAAGAACATTCCGTTCTATCTGACCAACAAAGGATACGGGGTCTTCATCAACCAGCCGGAGAAGGTCTCCCTGGAAGTAGCCTCCGAGAAGGTCAAACGCGTTCAGTTCAGCGTGCCGGGCCAGAATCTGCACTATTTTGTGATCGACGGACCGACTCCGAAGGAAGTGCTGACCCGCTATACCGATCTCACGGGCAGACCGGCGCTGCCTCCGGCCTGGACGTTCGGCCTGTGGCTGACGACGTCCTTCACGACGGATTACGATGAAGCGACGGTAAATTCCTTCGTCGACGGCATGGCCGAGCGCGACCTGCCGCTGCATGTGTTCCACTTCGACTGCTTCTGGATGCGCGAGTTCCAGTGGACGGATTTTGAATGGGATAAGAGAGTATTCCCGGACCCGACCGGCATGCTGAAGCGCCTGAAGGACAAGGGACTGAAGATCTGCGTCTGGATCAATCCGTACATCGCCCAGCGTTCGCGGCTGTTCGCCGAGGGGATGGAGCGCGGCTATCTGGTGAAGAAGCCGAACGGGGATGTGTGGCAGTGGAACCGCTGGCAGCCGGGCATGGGTCTCGTGGACTTCACGAATCCGGAAGCGTGCGAATGGTTCGCCGGCTACCTGCGCGACCTTGTGGACATGGGCGTAGACAGCTTCAAGACCGACTTCGGCGAGCGCATTCCGACCGACGTCGTCTATCATGACGGCTCCGACCCCGACAAAATGCACAACTACTATACCCAGCTCTACAACCAGGTAGTCTTCAACGTGCTGAAAGAGAAGCTCGGCGAAGGCGAAGCGGCCGTGTTCGCCCGTTCGGCAACCGCCGGCGGCCAGAAGTTCCCGGTTCACTGGGGCGGCGACTGCTACGCCAACTACGAGTCGATGGCCGAGTCGCTGCGCGGCGGCCTCTCGCTCGGCCTGTCGGGCTTCGGCTTCTGGAGCCATGACATCGGCGGCTTCGAGAACACGGCTCCGGCCCATGTCTACAAACGCTGGCTGGCCTTCGGCCTGCTCTCCAGCCACAGCCGCCTGCACGGCAGCCAGTCGTACCGGGTGCCGTGGGTCTACGACGACGAGGCGGTGGATGTGACCCGCTTCTTCACGAAGCTGAAGTGCAGCCTGATGCCGTATCTGTACGACGTGGCCGGCGAAGCCGCCGAGAACGGCTGGGCCTCCATGCGGGCCATGCTGATGGAATTCCCGGACGATCCCGGCTGCGAGACGCTGGACCGCCAGTACATGCTGGGCTCCTCGCTGCTGGTTGCTCCGGTCTTCGACGAAGGCGGCGAAGTGACGTATTACCTGCCGGAAGGCCGCTGGACGCAGTTCCTGACGGGCGAGACCGTGCAGGGCGGCTTCTGGCGCAAAGAGCAGCATGACTTCTTCAGCCTGCCGCTGTTCGTCCGGGAAGGCTCCCTGCTGGCCGTCGGCGCGAACGACACCCGTCCGGATTATGATTTTGCCGACGGCGTGCAGTTGGGCCTCTACTCGCTGCAGGACGGTGCGGAGACCTCCGCGGTCGTACGCGATCTCAAGGGCGCGCCGGAGCTTACGGTATCGGCGAGCCGCGAAGGCAAGATCGTGAACGTCACAGCCGAAGGCAGCGGCAAAGCCTTCTCGCTGAAGCTGTACGACATGGGCGCAGCCGCTTCCGTCAAGGGCGGAGAGCTGAACGCGGACGGCACGGTCAGCGTGGCAGCCGGCAGCGCGAGCGTAACGCTGGTCATCGAGCTGGCCTAGTTCACAGGCCCGATACAGATTGCAGTTCCCGCAGCCTCTTGCGCCGGCGGCAGCCCTTCCGGGGAAGCCGCCCAGACGCAAGAGGCTGCTGTTCGATAAGAAGTGTCCAATCATGAAGAGCAGGAGGAGATTTGCGATGGAGACGGCGATGGAGACGGCGATGAACAAGGAAGAGCGGTCTGCCCCGCCGGGAGCGGAGGGCGACCCGGCCTACGCCTCGGCAACCGTGCTGTCGGCGGCGGCCAATTTCATCATGGACCGGCCCGAGCCTTTTACCCATACATTCGTAACGTATATCCGGACACGGGAGCAAGGGGCGCTTCGTCTGAAGCTGTGGCACAGCAATGCCGTCGATTCAACCTGGGACCAAGGCCAGGACTCCCGGGCCGGCATCCCCGGCGGCGAATGGCAGATTGAGTCTGCCTGGTTCGCCGCCGGCGGCCGGAAGGACGGACAAATTGCTTATGAAGACCGTATTCCGGTGACGTTCGGGGGCAGCCGCGGGAAACGGGTTCTGCCGGGCGAGTGCTTTTGGAGCGATGAAGCATCGGTGGAGCTGCCCGAAGGGCAGGATCTCGTATTCGGCTGGACCCTCCGCACTGTCAGCGGCGGCAAGACGATTCCGTTCAATGTCGAAGATATGCTGGCGACCGCCTATGACGGTCCGGGAACGGGGGAGCAGCCGGGAGCGCTGACGCTGTCCGAGAAGCTGCTGGTGCTGCCCGCCTACATCGGCTACCGGAAGCAGGTGCGGCGCAAGCTGGCTTTCTTCGGAGATTCCATTACCCAGGGCGTGCGGACGGCACGGGACGGCTATGAATACTGGGCGGCGAAAATTGCGGACGGCCTTGGACCCGAGACCAGCGTCTACAATCTCGGCTCGGGCTGGGCGCGGGCCTATGACGCTTCCGGGGGCGGACCTTGGCTTGGCAAAATGTCCGGCTGCGACGAAGCGCTGCTCGTGCTCGGCGTGAACGATCTGGATATCGGCCGCCGCACCGCCGAGGAACTCCTGGGCGATCTCGGCGAGCTGGTCGCCAGGCTGAAGAGCGGCCGCCCCGACCTGCGGATCATGCTCGGCACCGTTCCGCCGTTCAATATGGAGGACGAGCGGGAGAGGGAATGGCGCGAAGTCAATCGCCGCCTTCGGGAGAACCCGCCCCGGGGAACCGATGCGGTATTCGACATCGCCGCTGTGCTGTCGGAGCCTGCCCCGCGGGAGCACCGCATCCGGTCCGAGTACATGAGCGGGGAATATGACCCGCATCCGAACGGGCTGGCCGGGACGGCCGTGGCGGAGGCATTTCTCGCGTGGTACCGGCAGCCGTAGACAGGCGAACCGCAAGCAGGCCTGATTCCAAGCAGGGGCGTTCAAGCGGAACTCACCGGAGCGGAACCACTCAAGTAGGACCCGTCAAGCGGAACCCGGCAAACGGAACCCGTCAAGCGGAACCCGGCCAGCGGAACCCAGCAAGCGCAAACCAGCAAGCGGAACCCAGCAAGCACAACCCGTCAAGAAGAGTCCCTTAGGCAGACCCCTTTATTGCAGAGGTACACAGATAGCCCCGCCATCGCTGGCGGGGCTTTGTCTGATGTGACGGGGCCGCTGGTGCAACTGGGCCGCATGTGAAGCCGGAGCCGGACTGAAGGCGCAGCCGGAGAGAGCCGTGCTTTCTGGGTCCGGCCCGGGCGGCTTATTCCGGCGGCTCAAGTCGGCTTAAGGTTCCGCAAGGAGACCTTCAAAAGCCGCCTTCACCAGCCGCTCGACGTAAGCGTCATCCGGCTGCGCGCCGAAGATCAGCAGGTTGTAGAAGATCGGGCCATAGATGAGGTCAATGGCCAGGTCGATGTCGGCGTCCGGCCGAAGCTCGCCGCGCGAGCGCCCGCGCTCCAGAAGCTGGCGCGCTTCCAGGCGGCGGGGAGCGAAATACCGGCTCCGGTACGCTTCGGCCAACCCGGAGTCGAACTGCCCTTCTCCTATGAGGTCGGTGATAATCTTGCCGTCAGGGCTCGTCATGAAGCTTGCGACCCGGGCGGCATGAAGCCGCACATCCTGCATCAGCCCGCCGGTGTCCGGTACCGGCAGCCGGGCGGAAGCGGCGGACAGGAAACCGTCCATGACGACGAACGCCTTGTTCGGCCACCATTTATAAATCGTCGCCTTGCTTACTCCGGCGCGTTCGGCGATTTTCTCTACCGTAACCGCGGCGAAGCCTTCCTCCAGCAGCAGTTCATAAGCATTTGTCAGGATGGACTGCTGCGTCTCCGCGCTGCGGGGACGCCCTCTCTTGCCTGTCACATGAATCTCTCCTTTGCAACCGTTCACCTTCATATATTCAGTATACTCGAAGCTCTCCCTATTTACAAAACGATGCGTTCAGTATATAATTCGAATCATCGAATTAATGAACTGAACGTTCAGTATTTAAATTAAGGCGCGGCGGACATCCGATGCGCCCCAAGGAGGATGCGCTTATATTCAAGCGTGAACCGGAAGCAAATGAGGAGCGGAAAGAGCAGCAAGAGCAGCAAGAGCGGAAAGGGCAGGAGGCCCGGGCGCCGCTTACGCGGGGGCTGATGCTTCTGCTGGCCGCAGCCTGCGGGCTGATCGTGGCCAATCTGTATTATTCCCAGACCCTGGCCGGTCCGATCGGGGAGGCGACCGGCCTGTCCCCCCAGGCGACCGGCCTTATTGTCACCTTGACGCAGGTCGGTTATGTGCTCGGCTTGCTGTTCGTCGTGCCGCTCAGCGATCTCGCCGAGAACCGGCGGCTCGCGGTAATCTCGCTGGCCGTTCTGGTCGCAGCGCTGGCAGCCGCCATGCTGGCGGACAGCGCGGCCCTGTTCCTTACCGCTTCGCTTGTCATCGGAATCGGCGCGGTCGTGGCCCAGATCCTGGTTCCCTATGCCGCCTTTCTCTCCTCCGAGGAGCAGCGCGGGCAGGCAGTCGGCAACGTCATGAGCGGCTTGCTGCTCGGAATTATGCTGGCCCGCCCGGCCGCAAGCTTCATTGCCGGGTTCTGGAACTGGCATGCCGTCTTCGGACTCTCGGCGGTGCTCATGGTCGTGCTCGCGGCGCTGCTGGCCCGCGTTCTGCCCAAGCGGCGGCCGGAGCCCGCGCTGACCTACGGCGGACTTCTGCTCTCGCTCGGCGGGCTGCTGCGCCATACGCCGGTACTCCGGCGCAGAGCGCTGTACCAGGCGAGCCTGTTCGGCGTCTTCAGTCTCTTCTGGACGACGGTGCCGCTCTACCTGGCCGACCGGTTCCAGCTCTCCCAGCAGGGCATCGCCTGGTTCGCGCTGGCCGGCGTCGGCGGCGCGGCTGCCGCCCCGGTCGCCGGCCGGCTGGCGGACCGCGGGCTGACCCGCCCGCTGACGGCCGCCGCGCTGGGGACGGCCGCCGCCTCCTTTGCGGCGGCGCATTGGATCCGCGGCGATTCAGTTCTGTCGCTGATCGGTCTGGCGCTTATCGCAATCGTGCTCGATATGGCGGTCTCCGGCAATTTGGTGCTGGGCCAGCGGGCGATCTATGCCCTGGGCAGCGAGACGCGGGGCCGGCTGAACGGTCTGTTCATGGCGATCTTCTTCATCGGCGGCGCAGCCGGCTCTTCGATAGGCGGCTGGGCCTACGCCACCGGCGGCTGGGAACTGGCGACGCTGATCGGCGCGGTGCCGCCGCTGCTGGCGCTGGCCTACTCGCTGACCGACCGTTCCCGGACCTAATGCAGCCGCCGGAACTGCTCTGGCGTCGTTCCGGTCAGCCGCCGGAAGGTGGCGACGAAGTGGCTGACGTCGCGGAAGCCGGCCCGGGCGGCGACGGCGGTCACGGTATCGCCCGGCCGCTGCAGCAGCAGCTCCTTGCTCTTGCGGACGCGCAGGCGCAGAAAATAGGCGTACGGCGACAGGCCGAACGTCTGCAGGAACATCCGGCTCAGGTAACGGCCGGATACCCCGAGCACCCCGGCAAGGTCGTCGAGACCGACGCCGGGGTTGCCGTATTCCTCCTCCATCCAGCGAAGGAGCGGCTGCAGCCGGGCGGCGTGGCTGGACAGGGCGGCTCTCTCGGAGGTGCCGCCATAGCGGCTTAGCGTCAACAGGAAGCGGTAGGCAGCGGCGGAGGCCTCCAGCCCGAACAGATCGCGGTCCCGCTCCCGTTCCCGGCGGGTAAGCATGTCCTCCAGCAGACCGGAGAGCGGGGAATCCTTGTCCCAGCGGCAGATGTAAATGCCGCCAAGCTCCAGCGTCTCCAGAAGATTCGCGGCGGCGTCGCCCGCAAAGGTCAGGTAGTAAGTGCCCCAGTTCCCGCTGCCGACCGAACCGTAGCGGTGGGGCGTATGGGGCGGCAGCAGCACACCGCTGCCTGCGGGCAGCGCCACGGTCTGCGCTCCGCTCCGCAGTTCTCCGATCGCAATCCCGCCTTCCCCCTCGGCGGTCTGAAGCCAGTGCCAGGCGGGATAGCCTTCCGGCCGAACGAAGGTCTCCTGCGCGGGATTATAGCCGATGCTCTCCAGTCTTACCGGCAGCCCGCGGGCGTCGGCGTCCGGAAAGAACAGGCGCCGGTGTCCCGGAACCATCATGGACATAGACCCACATCCTTGTTCCATATTCTTATATACAGGGTCGCAGATATTATATATATCGCGAAGTGATTAGCGCTTACAATAAATATATATTTATATGCACCCTGAATTCAAACTCTAATTTACCAAGAGGATGTGTCTGCAGATGATTAACGACAAACTGCCCAAGATCTGGTACGGCGGCGACTATAACCCCGAGCAGTGGGAGGCGCCCGATTGGGCTGAGGACGAGCGGATGTTCAAGCTGGCGGGGATCGACATCGCTACGATTAATGTCTTCTCCTGGGCGCTGATCCAGCCGGACGAGGATACCTACGATTTCAGCGGACTGGATGCCATGATGGACCGGCTCTATAAGAACGGAACCTATGTCTGCCTGGCGACGGCGACCGGCGCCCATCCGGCCTGGATGGCCCGCAAGTACCCGGAAGTGACCCGCGTGGACGTTCAGGGCCGCAAGCGCAAATTCGGCGGACGCCATAACTCCAACCCGAACAGCCCGGTCTACCGCAAGTTCGCGGCTGCAATTGCCGGCAAGCTGGCGGAGCGGTACAAGGATCATCCGGCGCTTCTGGCCTGGCATATTTCCAATGAATACGGCGGCTATGACTACTCCGAGCAGTCCGAAGCGGCGTTCCGCCTCTGGCTGAAGGAGCGCTATGGCACGCTGGATGCGCTGAACAAGGCGTGGAATACGCGGTTCTGGGGCCATACGTTCTACGATTGGGACGAGATCGTTGTGCCGAATGAGCTGAGCGAGGAATGGAACGGCAACCGGACGAACTTCCAGGGCATCTCGCTCGATTACCGCCGCTTCATGTCCCACAGCCTGCTGGAATGCTACCGGATTGAATACGACGCGATCCGCGAGCACAGCAAGGATGTGCCGATCACGACGAATCTTATGGGACTGTACCAGGAGCTGGATTATTTTGAGTGGGCCAAGCACCTCGACGTCGTCTCCTGGGACAATTACCCGGCGCTGGACACGCCGGTCAGCCTTACGGCCATGACGCATGACCTGATGCGCGGTCTCAAGCAGGGCCAACCGTTCATGCTGATGGAGCAGACGCCGAGCCAGCAGAACTGGCAGCCGTACAACTCACTGAAGCGTCCGGGCGTCATGCGGCTGTGGAGCTACCAGGCGGTAGCCCGGGGAGCGGATACGGTCATGTTCTTCCAGCTGCGCCGTTCCATCGGAGCCTGCGAGAAATACCACGGCGCCGTGATCGAGCACGTCGGCCATGAACATACCCGCGTCTTCCGCGAATCCGCGGAGCTCGGCCGCGAACTGCAGCAGCTCGGAGACAAGCTGCTGGATGCGCGGAGTGCGGCCAAGGTCGGCATTCTGTTCGACTGGGAGAACCGCTGGGCCCTTGATTTGTCCAGCGGGCCGTCGGTGGCGCTGGACTATGTCGGAGAAGTGCATAAATACTATGACGCCCTGTACCGGCAGCATATTGAAACCGATATGATCGGCGTCGAAGAGGATTTCGGCAAATACGAGATTATCATTGCCCCGGTTATGTACATGGTGAAGCCGGGCTTCGCGAAGAAGGCCGAAGCTTTTGTCCGGGCGGGAGGCACTTTCGTCACGACCTTCTTCAGCGGCATTGTCAACGAGAACGATCTCGTAACCGTCGGCGGCTATCCGGGCGAGCTTCGCAGCCTGCTGGGCATCTGGGCGGAAGAGATCGACGCGCTGCTGCCGGACATGAAGAACGAGATCGTCATGAAAGAGAGCTGGAATGCGCTGAAGGGCTCTTATGATTGCGGGATTCTGTGCGATCTGATCCACAGCGAGGGGGCCGAAGTGCTGGCGTCGTACGGCTCCGACTTCTATGCGGGCATGCCTGCGCTGACGGTGAACGCCTTCGGCGAAGGCAAGGCGTACTATATCGCCTCCAGTCCGGATGCGGACTTCCTGCGTGCTTTTGTCGGCAATCTGTGTGAGGAGAAGGGGATCGCGCCGCTGGTAACGGCAGCCGGAGAAGTGGAATCCGTACAGCGCGTCAAGGACGGCAAGTCCTTCCTGTTCCTGCTGAACCACGCTGCAAGCGAGCTTCCGGCCGACATCGGCGCGGCAGAGCGCACGGATCTGCTCACCGGCCGCGCCGTCAGCGGTCAGGTGATGGTTCCGGCGCGGGGCGTGATGATTCTGGAGGGCGCGCTCCAGTAGCACAAGAGGCGAATTCCGGCAGAGAATACGCGAAGAAATCAAGGGGGCCGGCCGATAATGGCCGGGCCTCTTTTTGCGCGAATCCGGTTGACAAGCCGCACCGTACCCCCTATAGTGAGTAACTAGGTGAGAGTGAGAATCATTATCATACTAGTTCAGAGAATGAAAGGGGATCTATTCGAATGAAAAAATGGCTGACACCGTTGGCCCTGGTGCTGCTGCTTGTGACGGCTGCCTGCGGCAACAATAACGGATCGGGCAATACCAATACGGCGGCAGGCACCGCTGCGCCTTCACAGGCTCCGGAAGCTTCCGCTTCCGCCGCTGCTTCGGCCGCTCCGGCCGCAAGCGGAACGATTACATACGAATCGCAGACAGGTCCGGTCGAGGTACCGGCCAATCCGCAGCGCATTGTGGCGCTGAGCTTCGCTCCGAACGTCATCTCGCTGGGCGGGACCCTGGTAGGGGTGGACGAGTGGACCGGTAAGAATCCGCTGTTCACCGATAAGCTGAAGGACATCAAGGTTGTATCCGACGAGAGTCTCGAGGACATCATCGAACTGAATCCCGATCTGATCATTGCGGGCGACTATATGAAGAATCTCGACAAGCTGTCCAAGATTGCGCCGACGGTGGTCTACACCTGGGGCAAGCTCGATTACCTGAACCAGCAGATCGAGATCGGCAAGCTGCTGAACAAGGCCGATCAGGCTCAGGCCTGGGCGGATGATTTCAAATCCCGCGCCAAGGCGGCCGGCAAGGACATCAAAGCCAAGATCGGAGAGAACGCCACGGTCTCGGTCTTTGAGTACGATGCCAAGAGCTTCTATGTCTTCGGCAGCAACTGGGCGCGCGGCACGGAAGTGCTGTACCAGGCGATGGGTCTGAAGATGCCGGAAGCCGTCAAGAAGGATGCGCTCGGACCGGGTTACTACACGTTGTCCAACGAGACGGTTCCGCAGTATGCGGGGGATTATATTGTCCTCAGCCGTCCGGCGGGGACGGACAACGCCTTCCTTGGCACCGACACGTGGAAGAACATCCCGGCCGTCAAGAACGGCCATGTCATCGAGATTGAGACGGAAGCTTCGTCCTACAGCGATCCGATTACGCTGGATCATCTGCTGAAGCTGTTCACGGATGCTTTTCTTGCCATGAAATAGGTTCATGAAGAAGACAAGGCCGGGGGGAACGGGAACGTTCCTTCCGGCCTTTTTTTGCGGCCCGGGAGCCGGCGGGAAGTGCCCGAAGGAATAGCGGGGCGGTCTCCGGTGTACTATACTGGAATTTCAAGGGAGGGTCCATCGAATGAAGACACTGCTGGCAACCGGCTACCGGGCGCATGAACTGGGCATCTACAACGACAAGCACCCCGCCATTCCCTATATCAAAAAAGCAGCGGAGACCCGGATTCTTCCGCTTCTCGATGAGGGACTGGAATGGGTCATTACGCCGGGCCAATACGGCTTCGATCTCTGGGTATGCGAAGTCGTGCTGGCGCTGCGGGCGGACTATCCCGAACTGAAGCTCGGGATCGTGACCGCCCACGCCGCGCCGGAAGAGCGCTGGAAGGAAGAGAAGCAGGAGGAGTACCGCCGGATTACTTCGGCAGCGGATTATTGCGCCGCCGTAAGCAATCGACCTTACGAAGGGCCTTGGCAGTTCCGCGCGCGGGACGAGCTGCTGCTGCGCAAGAGCGACGGCATCCTGCTCTTCTATGATGAGGAGGCCGCGGAGGGCAGCCCGAAGTTCTTCCGGGAACGGGCGATGAAGCGGTATGAAGAGAACGGATATGAAATGCTGGTCATCACAGCGGACGAGGTTCAGGGCATTGCCGATGAGGAGAGCCGTCAGCGCTACGAATAAGAAGCGCCCAGCATTTCTACCGGAAGCTTGGGTACCGCGATGCAGGCTGCCTGCTGCAGGAGGAGGACCCGCCGGAGCTGATTCTGGTCAAGAAACTGGACCGGTAGACGGAGAGTTTTCACTTTTAATTATTTTTTAATAAAACAGCCCAAAGATGTGTTAACCGTGTAGGTAGGGGGTAATGGAACTCTAGCCCAATATTCTACAGGAGGAATTCTACTTGATGTCTTTCTTTCGCACACTGAACAAGAAACAGACTTTTGCAGTTATGGGAACCGCTGCGCTGCTGCTGGCAGGCTGCGGGAACAACGGCGGCGCGAACAACGAAGCCGATGCGTCGGCAGCAACCCCTTCGGCCCAAGTTACGGCATCCGCTCCGGCCGGAAGCGCGTCCCCGTCGGCCAGCCCGGCAGGACAGGTCGAGGCCGGCATCTCCGCCGATGAGCTGATCGCCAAAGTAACCGAAGCGACAGCCGGCCTGAAGAGCTATGCCATGGAGACCTCGACGATTCAGAACATGGATTTCTCGCAGAACGGCGAGAGCCAGCAGCAGGAGATCGAGATGGATACGCAGACCGAATTCACCCGCAGTCCGATGCGGATGCACCAGACGGTTACCAGCAACATGACCGGCCAGGAGCAGACATTCGAACAATATATTACCGATAAAGAGATGTACATCCAGGCCAACGGACAATGGCAGAAGATGCCGCTCGACGAGACGCTGAAGACCGCCATGACGCAGTCCGTCAATCCCGAGCAGCAGCTGAACCAGTTCAAGTCCTTCGCCAAGGAGATCAAAGTCTTCGAGAAAGACGGCGCGTACACGATGGACGTCCAGGTCAGCGGCGACAAGGTGAAAGACATCGCCAAAGGCTATCTGGGACAGTCGAATCAGCAGCAGGCCCAGATGCTGGACCAGATGAACATCAAGAGCATGACGCTGTCGTACACGGTGGATAAGAAGACCTACTATCCGGTCGCGACCGACATGATTATGGCGATGGACATGGATGCCGAAGGCCAGACGGTGAAGCTGGATATGACGGTGAGCGCCCAGTTGTCGGATCATAACGGGATCGACGAGATCAAGGTTCCGCAGGAAGCGCTCAATGCCCAAGAGGTGCAGAGCGGCACCGGACAGTAAGTCTATTCCGATCAGCCTGCTCCGCCAAAAAGAACGCTCCCGGAGCCCTCCCGCCTGAATTATGGCGGAAGGGCTCTTTCGTATGCGTTGCCCTGGGGCCGCGCCTTGACGCGGCCGGAGTCCGGGGGACAGCCGCCGCTTCCGCCGGCCGGGAAGCTTCATATCCTATCCCATAGCGCTGATGAAGGTGGGGGAGCTTCATGAGAATCGAGCTGGGCACGGCTTGCAGGGATTACGCGTCGCCTTCGTCCCGGAGTCTGCCCTGGACCGGGGAGGGACGGCTCCCGTTCGGCGACGGAACGGTCGATGCGGTTCTTCTTGAAGGCTGCCTGGAATATGCCCGGGACCTGCCGGCAGCTCTTCGGGAGCTGTTCCGGGTCTGCCGGCATAAGGCGCTCGTCTGTCTGCTTGCCCCCTATGCGCACGCGGCCGTCCATATGGCCAATCCTTATCTGCGCCAGCGGTTCAATGAGCACTCCCCGCGCTTCTGGTCGCCCTATCCGCCTGCGGAGTCGGCGGGATGGGAGGACGCTTTTCCGCTTCCCGAGGATTGGTCGCTGGTCAAGGGAGCGGCGCAGCCGGCCGGAACCGACTTTCGGCTGCTGCGGATGGAAGTCTTCCACTTCCCGCAGTATGCCGGTCTCTACGACCGGTTCGAACTGTCGCTGCTCCGGCAATCGCAGCTTAACGTCGCGCACCGGATCATGTACCATCTGCTGGCGGTCAAAGAGCCGGTGCCGGAGGAGGAGCTGGACCGGATCGCCCGCTGCCCGCTGGAGGAGCCGCCGGGCGCGGCGGCGCTCCGATTCGTTCCGGCAGAGGAACCTTCGGCCGGGGAGCGTCCATTCGCCATGGATGTCAGACAGGCGGGCCGTGCGGCAAGCGCCGGGAAGACATCTTCTCCCGCGGCAGTCCGGCGGCGCGCGCGGTCCCTGTCCGGGCGCGCCTGGTCCGGCCGCAGAAGGGGAAGCCAAGCCAGAGGCAGAGGCAAACGGAGAGGCCGGGGCGGGCCTTCCCGGGAGCGGAACCGCCGGCGCTGAAGACGTAAAGGCGCGGAAGGCTTGTTGCATTTGCGGCAGGATGGTAAGCTGGATGCAAGATGCGCACGAAGGAGCCCCGAACCCGCCATGTGGATGAACCTGTAACCTAGTCTTCAAGTCTTGCCGGGATGCCGCCGCGCAGCAATTATGCTGCCGGATTTGACATGCCTGCCTGCAAGGAAACGGAAGAGGGACAGGGGCTGTGCGAACCGGCCTGCGGATACCTGTGGTATCCGCTCTTTGGCTTGGGATAAGGCGCATCCCGCGAGGCACGCTGTCCCCTCCGGGGTTCAACTGCGAAAGGGGAAATGACCATGACCGCCCAATTGATCTTGATTGAAGGGCTGCCCGGTTCGGGCAAAACGACCACCGCCGCCTTCGTGCATGAGACGCTGACACAGATGGGCTTGAGTTCCCGGCTGTATGCGGAAGGGGACTTGAATCATCCCGCCGATTACGACGGGGTGTCCGGCTTCACCGAAGCGGAATACGCCGCCTGGAAGAAGGCCTATAACCCGCCGGAAGAGAAAATCGAAGACCGGCTTGTCCGGCAGGACGGCCATTATCTGCTGGAATACCGCCGAATCCGGGAAGAGCGCGCAGGGGCGGGCGAGGGAGGCAGCGGGCAGGAAGCGGAGAACGCCTGGCTTCAAGCCGCACAGAAATATGATATCTATGAGCTTCCGCTTGCGCGCAACCGGGAGCTGATCGCCGCCAAATGGAGAAGATTCGCGGAGGCGGCCCGCAGGGAATCCGGAGTGTACGTGTTCGAATGCTGCTTCATTCAGAATCCGGTTACCGTGGGGATGATTAAGTACGGGGCGGCGGATGCGGAGACGCAGGCCTATGTGGCGGAGCTGGCTTCGCTGATCGAGCCTCTGAAGCCGATGCTGATCTACGTGGAGCAGGAGGATCTGGATTTCTCATTCCGCAAGGCGGTAGCGGACCGGCCGAGGGAATGGTCGGAAGGCTTCATGGCGTATTACACCGGCCAGGGGTACGGGCTGCGCCGGGGACTCCGGGGGCTGGAAGGGACTGTGCAGGTGCTGGAAGCCCGCCGAGCCCTGGAGCGGAAGATCCTGGGCCAACTGAACATGCCGGTCCATACCGTGAATAATTCCGCTTACGATCCGCATGCTCACAGGGAGGAGCTGACCGGTCTGCTGCGCCGGCATTTCCGCCAGGCTTGAGGCCGGTGAGATACCGCGAAGCCGCGAAAGCGGGAGGACGCTGACGAATAAGCAGATAGACTGGGATGCAATGCAAAAGAGCCGAGCGCCGATACCCTTCCGGGTGCCGGCGCTCGGCCTTTTGTGATCTCCGAGAGGCCGGAGTGAAGCGGAAGCGGCCCGCTCGCGGCTATTCTACTCCGGCTTCTCCGTGAAGCCTTCCTCCGCGAGATACTCCTCGGCCTCGGCGCGCGTCTCGAACGCCATGTCGAGATTGGGACCGGAGTAGAGATACCAGAGCCCTTCTTCGGCTTTCAGTTCCAGGATGCTGCCGTCCGCGTCCAGCCAGACCGAATTGTTCTTGGCTTTTTTCGGCTTGCGGGGGGCGGAGGTGCCGGCGTCAGCCGGCGCCTGGGACAAGGAAGCGATGGAGGCCTCCACCAGCTCGCGCAGCTCGGCTTCTTCAAATTCGCGGATGTTGACGAGACCCTTGGCGTCCGTCTCGCGGCCGCGCAGAAGGCCGGCATAGACATAGCCGTTGCCGTTCGGATGCAGATGGTAGGCGACGGTTTTTTTGTCATGAAGACTGGTCTCCAGACTGTAATTTACCCGGCCGAGCGAGACGTCTCTGCGCGTCAGTTCGGGATAGGAATCCAGAATGCGAAGCTTCTGTTCAAAAGTGAGCATGATTAATAACCTCCGGTTCGTTCGGTCGTTCGTTTCATTATAACATGACGGCGCACCGGACGCTGAAACGATGGTATAATGACAAGGTATGGATAAGAAAGGCCTTACATTCGGAGCGCCGCGCATACGGGAGAAGTACAGCTTGCGAGAGACAGGGCGATGACGGTGAGGCCGAATGGAACCGACGAAGGAGCGCTGACCGTGGCCCGGACCAAACGATGGATAATCGCAAGCGTGCTGATTGGAATCATCCCTTTTGCCGTATATCTTCTGCTCTACCCGCGAATGCCCGATATGGTTCCGATTCATTATGACGGAGGAGGCGCGGCGGACCGGTTCGTCCCGAAGACCAGTTGGGAACTGCTGCTGCTGGCAGGGCTTGGCGAACTCGGGCTGCTGTTCATGCTGGGTCTGCGCCAGATGCTCGGCAGTGCGGCGTCCTTCGGCGACATGTTGCCGAAGACCCGTGCCGCCCTATGGAATGTGTCCAGCGCCGTCGTTGTTCTGCTCTTCTCGGGTATCGGGATTTCCGCGCTGGCGGCAATGGTGTAAATTCACGAAGGGAGCAATTGACCAACGATGCCTAATGAAGCTGACAAGAAGGTTCCCCTGCGTTGGGGGATTATCAGTACGGGAGTAATCGCCGACAAGTTTGTGCGCGATCTGGCCTACAGCCGGGAGGGGGCTGCCTTTGCAGTCGGTTCGCGGAGTCTGGAGGGCGCGGAACAATTTGCCGGCAAGCACGGCATTCCGAAGGCCTACGGCAGCTACGAGGAACTGGTAGCCGATCCCGAGGTAGAGGCCGTCTACATCGGAACGCCGCATCCCTTCCACAAGGAGAACGCCATGCTGGCGCTGCGCGCGGGCAAAGCGGTGCTCTGCGAGAAGCCGTTCACGCTTAACCGCAGCGAACTGGAGGAGGTCGTTGCCTGTGCCCGGAAACACGGCGTGTTCCTGATGGAAGCAATGTGGAGTCGGTTCATTCCGGCTATGGTGCAGGTCAGGGAATGGATTGCCGCCGGAAAGATCGGCGAAGTGAAGCTGGTCAAGGCAGAGCTTGGCTTCCGGTCCGACTGGAATCCGCAGGGGCGGCTCTTGAACCGGGAGCTTGGCGGAGGCGCGCTGCTGGATGTCGGGATTTATCCGGTTGCCCTGGCATCCATGATTCTGGGTCCGTCTCCGAAGGACGTACAGAGCGCGGTACATATCGGGGAGACGGGCGTCGACGAGCAGTTCTCGCTGCTGCTGGGCTATGAAGGCGGCAAGGCGGCCCAGCTGGCCGGAGCCATCCGGCTCGGGATGGCCAACGATGTGCACATCTACGGGACAGAAGGCCGTATCTATATCCCGCTGACCCCGGTTAATCCGTATGCGGCCGAGCTGTACGCGGGAGACGAGAGAGTCGAGCGGTTCGAGGACGACCGCGTCTGCGAGGGCTATGCGCTGGAGGCCGACGAAGTGGCCCGCTGCCTTCGGGCAGGTCTGAAGGAGAGCCCGGTAATGCCGCTGGATGAATCCTTGGAGATCATGGGGCTGCTGGATCGTGTACGCAAGCAGTGGGGGCTTGTCTACCCGGGCGAATAACGCATGGCTTCTAAGCAGTACCCATATGGATAAACGTCAAAAAACCAGCGTTCCTTCCTTGGCGGAGGGAACGCTGGTTTTTTGGGTCTTGGGCCCCGGTTATCCGGACTGCCCGGCGGCGCCGCAGCGCAGAGTGCAGGGAAGGGGACGCCCGGCGGCGTCCAATAACCGAACCCTTGCCGCGCCTATCCCGGCAGGGTCAATGGCAGGGGCCATCAATGAGACCGTGCCTCCGGGATGCCCCGGTTCCCGGCGATGTCCCGGACAATGGCGTCCAGTCCGTTCCAGGCCTCCCGGGGATCGGCCTGCACCAGCCGGAGCAGGCGGAGGAACCGGTCGCTTGGAAGACCGTCGGCATATCGGCCGATGAAGCCGGAGTACAGCAGGCAGTAGCGCTTCATCCGGACGGCGGCAGCAGCGACGGCGGTCAGAATGGCCGGGCCCTCCCTCATTTCCAGAATCTGCGCTTCATGAAGCTGGCAGTAGCGGAGCGTCCGGTCTTTGATAAGCTCCGGCTTCAGCTTCGCGACTTCGCCGATGTACTCGGCGAGCAGCGGCTCGAAGTCCCGCAGAATCAGGGACTCCATCTCCAGATCCATGTCCTTGCGGAGCTGGAAGCCGTGCAGCAGCGCAACGCGCTGGCGGGAGACCCGGTCGCCCCGGAGCAGAACGGAGACCTCCCGCAGCTTCTCATAGGCAAGCACATCGTCTTCACGCAGCACCGATACCGCCTCCTGGCGGTCGCCCTCCAGCCCTTCCCGGATGAGGCCGATATCCCGGCGGAACAGCTCGTCCAGCGAGCGGATGTCTTCGGTCAGGCGGGCGCGGAGCTGCAGCCAGGACAGCAGTACGGTCAGCAGCAGGCCGGCTGCAAGGGCGATGAACCGCTGCGATCCGTCGGCAGCGAAATAGACGGCCGCAGCGGACAGAACGAGAACGGCCGCCAGCCGGACCGTACGCCGCTTGGAAGCCAGGGAGGCTGCCTTGGCTTCCACCGGAAGAAGCGACGATCTGCCGCAGGCCGGACAGCGCTCCCCGGCGAGAGCCGTATAGCGGGAACAGCGCGTACAGACGCGAAGCGCGTCGAACGAATAGCGGGGATAGCGGAACGGGCGCAGCACGACGGGTCTCTTGGCAGTCTTCATGACGGTCGGTTCCCCCCGTTCAGCGAAGCGAGCAGCCGCTCGTCGATCTCTTCCCGGCTGACGGGCTTGCGGCGGCGCAGCAGCAGCAGAATGGCCTGGATCGCCGTATAGAGAAACGCAAGTCCCAATATTGCGTATGTAATCATAATTTGGTCCTTTCCTTACCGGGCCGCGGACTTCAGCTTCCTTTAATGTACATCCGCTACAATGGCAGCAGAGCCGTCGGCGTTCGATGCGCCGGCCGCTGTCAAGGCGCTCCTGCCGCCTTGTCCGGCCTGGCCTCGGTTGAAGTTTGAAGGGTTTAATTATATCATAATGGCAGGCTGTTTACAGATTTTAGCTGCCCCGACCAGCGGGCGCTCGCCTGGCCGAACACCTAATGATTAGAGGAGTTGTGCCATGTTTCGACATTTGACGATTGATAACATCCGAACCCGGATTTCCGCTGCGTTCCTGAGCGTGCTGCTCCTGCTCGCGCTTGTCTGCGAGCCGTCCGCCGCGCATGCGGCAGCCGCTTCGGCCAAGACGCCGGCAGGGGCGGCGTCTCGGATCGACGCCGTGCTGCTGCTGGACGTCAGCAATTCCATGAAGACGAGCGATCCCGGCGGAATCGCCGCGGAGGCCATGAAGCTGTTCGTCGATATGCTGTCCGTGCAGGGGGACAAAGTCGGCATCGTGGCGTACACCGACAAGGTACAGCGCGAGAAGGCGCTGATGGAAGTGAAATCCGCTTCCGACAAGCAGGATCTGAAAGATTTCATCGACGGCCTGGACCGCGGGGCCTATACCGATATCGCCGTCGGCGTCGAGGAAGCGGTGAAAGTGCTGCAGAACGGCAGCGACGCTTCGCATGAGCCGATGATCGTTATGCTCGCCGACGGCAACAACGATTTCAACGAAGCGACCGGCCGGACAGAGAGCGAGTCCGACCGGGAACTGGCCGACGCCGTAGCGGCGGCCAAGAAGAACGGCTATCCGATCTATACCATCGGGCTGAACGCCGACGGGAAGCTGAACAAGGCCAAGCTGGCGCAGCTCTCGCAGGACAGCGGCGGCAAGGCGTTCGCGACGAATACGGCGGACGATCTGCCGGAGATTCTGAGCGAAATTTTTGCCGACCATCTGAAGCTGAAGGTCGTGCCGGTGCAGTCGCTGACGGCGAACGGAGACTACCAGGATGTGACGGTATCCGTGCCGAACGCAAGCGTGCTGGAAGCCAATATTTCCATTATCTCGGATCAACCGGTCACCGCGAAGCTGACCGATCCCAAGGGAAAGGACGTCGCCATCCCTTCAAGCGGCGTGCTGCTCTCCAAATCCAAGACCTACAGTCTTATCAAGCTCCAGTCCCCTCAGGAGGGAGATTGGAAGCTCTCGGTCAAGGGCGTGCCGAAGGACAAGATCGACATTAACCTGATCTTCAATTATGATCTGACGCTGGCTGTCGATTCGCCGGCTTCGGGAGTGTACAAGAAGGGCGACAAGCTCGATATCTCCGCCCATCTGATGAGCAGCGGCTCACAGGTGAAGGAAGCGGGGCTCTATGCCGGAATGAAGGCGGTCCTTCTGGCGACGGATCTGGACACCGGCAAGACCGAGAAGCTTCCGCTCGACAATACGCAGGGCGTCTTCAAGGGAACCTTCCAGGTCCAAGCAAGCCATAACTACGAGCTGAAGGTCCGGGCCGAAGAGAGCAGCTTCTACCGGGAGAGCCCCGCCGTCAAGATCAACGCAGGCGGCCAAGCGGTCCCGGCGGCCTCTCCGGCCGGCGGAGCGGGCAGCGGCAGCGAGTCCGGCAGCGGCCATACGCTCCGCAATATCCTGATCGCGCTGGGAGCGCTGGCGGTGCTGGCCGCTGCGGCCGCCGCGTGGCTGTTCTACAAGAAGGCGAACCGCGGCTTCGTCGGCCAGATGGTCGTCGAAGTGGTAGACGGCAACACCGGCGAGAAGACGTACCCGCAGTACAAGAAGCTGAGCGGGTTCCGCGGCAAGTTCACGCTGCATCAGCTTCTCCAGCTCGCCCCGGAGCTGAAAGAGACGGAGAACCTGGTGTTCCGTCCGGGGACCGGCGACCGGATCGTGCTGAAGGGCGGGCCGGATACCGCAGTCGAGAAATCGGGCCGGGCGGTCGATACCGTCCGGGGGCTGGAACTGAAGAGCGGCGACCGCATTGCCGTGCAGCTGCATACCGTGGACAAGAGCATTTTGCTGGAATATTTGAAGTAAGAGACGCACGAACGAGAGGAGAACACCACTTATGAAACCGGTCGTTAGAGAGCATATCCAGCAGTTGGACGTATCGCTCGGAGGAGGTATCGTCAGCGACAAAATCCGGGTCGATACCATCGACAACCCGATTCTGATCATCGGCCTCGGCGGTACGGGCATCGACGCCCTGCTGCGGCTGAAATATCAGATCAACCGGCGGTTCAAGCTGCCGGAGGACCCGATTACGAAGAAGAAGCGGGACAAACCGGACAATGTGGAATTCTTAGCTTTTGAGACGAACGAGCAGGACCGCGGCAAGCGCTACCGGGGCGTCGGCCTCGATTCCCAGAACGAATTCGTGCTGCTGGCCAACGCCGAGATCGGCGGCCTGCTGCAGAACCGCAGCATTCTCGATCCCTATATCACGGAATGGCTCTCGCCCGAGCTCAGCATCACCGACGGGATGAACGGCGCCGCCGGCGTCCGCCAGGCGGGACGGCTGCTGCTGTTCACGAAGATTAACCAGGTCGTCGGCGCCATCGACAAGAAGATCAAGACGCTGTCGGTTGGCACGAACAAGAAGCTGATGGTCTTCCTGCTGACGGGCCTATCGGGCGGTACGGGCAGCGGAACGTTCCTCGACATCGCCTACATCGTCCGGGGCCTGATTGAACGGGACTACGGTTCGGCGGGCATCGACCGGGTCAACACGCTCGGCTATCTGTTCACGCCCGACGTCAACCTGGCCAATAAAAGTCTGAGCGAACACACGCGCGAGTATGTCCGCAAGAACGGCTATGCCGCGCTCAAGGAACTGGATTACTGGATGAACGTGGACAGCCGGGGCGAACGCTTCCGCCAGCAGTACGGCAACATCCTGACGGTCAATTCACCGCTGCCGCCGTTCAATCTCTGCCACCTGATCTCGGCGACGAACACCGAGGGCAAGCTGCTGGAGAACGCCTATGACTACTGCATGAACGTGACGGCCGAGAACATTACGAACTTCATGGCGAGCGAAGAGAAGCAGTCGGGCGAGGAGTTCGCGATTCACGACTATATCAGCAATATCCGGACGAACATCGCGCAGATGAACAAGTCCTATCCGGCCAACTATGAATACAACATCATCGGGGCGTCTTCCGCCGTGCTGCCGATTGAGGAAATGACGACCTATCTGGCTTACCGGCTGTTCGACAAGATGGACAAAGTGTTCCATCAGGCTCCCGGCCAGGAGGATGTGGAGAAGACCGCCCGCAAGCTCGGCATCGACCTCGACACCATGGTCAAGACCTTCGAGTCCCGGGTGCCGGAGCCGCTGCCGGGCTTCGAGAACAGCGAGCGGCTGAGCCACGCCAACGTCATCAAGAACCAGGTCGTCGATATGGATACCGAACTGGAGCAGGGCTTCCTGGCCCGCGCCCGGGAGGAGTACATCAAGACCCGCAAGCAGCTTCCCGGCGAGATTGTGGCCAAATTCGGCGAAGAGATGGAGCGGACGTTCCTTCATCCCGAGCAGGGCCCCTTCTATGTCTCCCGGCTGATCTATACCGAAAAAGGCTTCTGTCTCCTGAAGCTGATCCAGTCCTATGTTGAGACGCTGCGCGAAGGACTGCTGCGCCTGCCGCGCGACATCGAGGCGGCCCGGGATGCGGCCGACGACAAGCTGGGCGACGCGCGGAGCGCTTTTGTCTCCAAGGAGAAGAAGAAGAACGCCTATATCGAAGCCAAGATCAACGAATACTGGCTGCACGCCGATGTCGAGCGGACCGAGCGGATGATCGAGTTCTACGAAGACCTGTTCGAGCTGCTGAATGAAGAGAACAGCCGAATCTACGGCGTATTTACGGAGATTCTGAACGCGCTGAGCGCAATCTTCGAGAAGAACGGCGACATTCTGACGAGCGGCGAGGAGCAGACCGACCATAAGGGGAACAAGACGTACTACTGGAACATTGTCAGCGTACCCGACATTGCCGGGACGATCTCGAAGCTGATGGACCAAAAGGACGGCGACGACCTGATCCGCGACTTCTCGCGCGAAATGCTGCGCCATTCCAGCCGCTGGGTGCAGGAGCAGGATATCGACATCGTCGCTTCGATCTCGGAGTTCCTGAGCGACAAGTTCGGCGATCTCATCACCCGCTCCATGGAAGACTTCCTGGTTATGAAGTTCGGCAAGGACGAGCCGCTCGACAAGCTGGTGGAGCGGACGATAGCCGGCAAGCTGGATGATGAAGCCGTGCCGGTGTTCCACCTGAGCAACAGCTCGGGCAGCCTGCATTTTCCGTCCTGGGGCTTCGTCTCGGTGCCGGTCAAGGCGCCGGGCATCCTGAAGGGAATCAAAGCGTATCAGGACAATGCGCTCGGGAAGTCGCATTTTACGATCAAGGAGAGCGAAGTCAAGAACCGGATCTTCTGGCTCAACACGCGCAACGGAGTGCCGCTGTTCGTCTATACGCCGCTGAAGGTCTACGAAGAGAACTACGAGCGTACGATTCTCGATAAGGAAGGCATCGGACGCCATTTGGTCATGACGGAGAGGGAGAACTGGACCTACCTGCCGTCGCCGATTCCGGAGCAATCCTGGGGCGATACGTACAGCAACTTCCGCGTCAAGGCGTACAATTCCGGCGTCCGCGCCGACTTTGACCGGGCGCTGGAGCTGGGCGTCATCGCCGAGAAGAGCGCGGCGGAACAGACGAGCAGCCGCTATTCGGTCATTCTGACGGGGCCGCTTGATGTGGAGGCGGTGCTTCGGGCGTTCGATCTGCGGCTGGATTCCGGCCGCCCGAACCTCGGTGAAGTGAGAAAGGCGGCCGACGAGCTGAAGCGCCTGCGGGACGGCGGACTCGTGCGGGAAGGCGCCCGGGATATCTTCGGCAGCGTAACCCGCGAGCTGGCGCGGGAGAATCTGATCCGCACACCGCTGCTGATCGCCCGTGTCCGGGAGGAGCTGGCGAAGTACGACGCGCTCGCGGCCAAATCGGCGGAGCTGGAGTCGCTTCTGGGCCGCCACCGGGACGAAGAGAAGTGGCTGGATCAGTTCCTCGAGGCGCTCTACACCGATACGATCGCGAAGAAAGGCGCGCTGTTCGTCTACGACAAGGATGAGGACGAAGAGAGCTGGGAGCCGTTCGCCAACCTGATGAAGGAACGCAACTATGTGGAATACGCGGTGTACCGCCACTATCGCAGCCTGGACGAGAAGAGCCGGGCGGCGCTGCAGCGCAAAGCCGCGAAGCGCGCAGCCGAAATGACGGCTTCCGAGGACGTGGCGCCGCTGCTCTACCGATTGGAGAATCTGTACGTCACCTTCCTGGAAGCGCGCGACTCGCTGGAGTATGAACGTGCGGAGCATGCCGACGGAGACGAGATGTACGCGTTCTACCAGACGATGACCGGCAAGCTAAGCGCGATCCGCAAAAGGCTGAAATAAGATGGGCCGCGCGATGCTTGAGCAGTTCGCGGACGGCTATGCGCTCCGGGAGGAGGCGCAGCAGGGCAGCGGCGACGGCCGCACCAGCATTCATTACCCGGCGCTCTTCCTGTTCCTCGGAGCCCGGTGCGAGCCGGCGATCTCGCCGGTCGTGCAGAGCTGCCGCCGCAAATGGGATAATGCCGGCGGCGTGCTGGCGCTGCATGCCGCGCCGGAGGAGGCCTCCGATGCGGGAGAGCCGTCCCCGGGAGCAGCCCCGAAGCCGGGGCTGCCGGACCTGGCCGTCCGGAAGATGACGCTCCCCGCTGTCCGGGGCAGAGACCCCCGAACGGTCCGCCGGGACGTCTGGCGGGCGTTTCAGGAGCAATCCGCTTATCTCGCCGGGATGAACACCGCGCTGCGGCGGATCAGCAATGAAATTGCGGATTACGGACGTCTCTATTCGTCGTTTGACGTGATTCATCTGTCGATCGTGACGATGGTCGATGATCCCGCGAACATTCTGCTGCCCCAGATTGCGCTGCTGGCGCGCACCGTGCTGGCCCAGTCGTTCAAGTCGGTGCGCACCGATCTGTTCGTTCTGATCTCCGAGCGGGAGCAGGCGGAGCATTTCGGCTATGCCAGCTCCGCCGGACTCGCCTTTCTGCGGGAGCTGGACGGCATGCAGGCGTCAGACTATGCTCTGACCGCACCGCTGCTGGTGACGGAGGATGGGCTGTCGATTGCGGTCAGCCACGGCCCGGCGCCGCTGTTCGATCTGGTCTACTGCCTGTCCGACAAGAATGAGCGGGGCATTGTCTCGCCCCGCGGCATGGAAGACAACTACGAGATGATCTCGCATATCAGCTTGCTGAAGAATGCCGTGCGTCCGGGGGGCGGGGACGCTTCGGCCGGAAGCGGCCCGGGCGGATACGGCGGTCAGGGCGGCTATAACAACGCCGCCTTCAAGAGCGGCATCCGCGGGGTGTCGGGCCGGGAGACCTACGCCTCGGCGGGCTTCGCCGAGGTGACCCGGCCGAACCGGCAGATCGCGCTGGCTGTGCTGTATCATCTGCTCCGCCTGCTGGCCGGTCAGCTTCGGCAGAGCAGCGGCCTCAGCCCGCGCGAACGGCTCGGGCTGATGGGAATGGACGAGGCGAGCCTCCGGGAGCGGGCCCGCAGGTTGCTGCCGGAGCCGGAAGAGCTGGCCGAAATGAACGGCCTGATGGCGCATACGCAGCCGTCCTTTGCAGAGCTTCGGCGGCTGTCGCTCCGGGAGGCGGAGGAGCTGCTGTTCGGCGAGGGCGCAGAGAGCTATTTTCGCGCGAACTTTGAGAATCCGGCAGGCCGGAAACTGGAGGAAGCCGATCCGGAGCGCGAGCTGCTGCGTTCGCTGGCGGCGATGCCCGCGCCGCCGAACTTCATGCAGCTGGCCCGCTGGACCGCCGACCGCGACGAGGCCGGAAGCGTGCGGCACAGCCTCCGCCAGCATATGGCCGGGCTGCGCTCGGCGATAGCGACCGCGCGGGAGGAGCTGGCCGGGCTGTATGCAGCGGAGGTCGGCCGCCTGCCGATTCCGCGCGTGCCTCTGCTGGATAAGCGGACGGTCCGCAACGCCGTCCGCTATCTGTTCGAGGAAGCGTATGGCCGCAGATATGGCATTCTTCGCCTGGAGACCGAGCTTGCGCTCTGCCGCAGGCTGGAGGATGCGCTGGACCGGCTGAATGCGGAGAACGGCCGCCGGGCGCGGCTGATGGAAGAGCTGGAAGAGGAACTGAGAGCTGCCGCGATGGAAGCCATCGGCCGGAACGACTCTGATACGGGCCGCAACATTATGGAGTACTACGCGGGCGTGACGGAGCAGGTCTTGGCGGAGGCCGAATCCAGACGCGGACCCGGCGTGTGGTTCACGGAACGGATGCTGGGCGATCCCGCGGCTCTGCTGGACCGGGGCGGCGAGGCTTTCCTCCGGGAGCTGGTCGCGCTGTGTGAACGGGAGGTGCTGGCATCGCCGGCTTTTGGACTGCCGTTCGAGGAAGAATTGCTGCGGCGGGCCAATGTCGCGGCGGCGTACGAGAACCGGGAGGTACTGCCGAAGGAAGAATTGTTCCGTCGGCTGTACCGGAATCTGGAGGAGGGAGCGGCGATCAATGTCCGCCTGCTCCAGTACACCCAGGAGCACCGGCACGAGGAGAAGTATTTCTTCGGGGATTCGGGCTCCGAGTTCCTGCGCTATGCGCTGGCCCAGGGAGAGACGACCCGCAATTACCGGGTCGGCTTCGTCCATGAGGAACGGCGCAGCGGGGTCTCCAAGCTGAACCTGATGGGCGGCTTCCATCTGGAGGATCTGCTCTATTACCGCAACGGCCGGATCTATTATGAGACGTACCTTCAGAACGGATACGAATTGCATGCGGATGAGAGCGGGGACCTGCCGCCGCTGCGCGGGTAAGGCGGGCGGCGAAGAATGCGGGCAGCGGCACAGTCCGGCCGGCCCGCGCACAACAAGAGCGGACTCTCGGTCCGCTCGATGGGGGAAAGGATGTTGAAGCATGCAGCGTAAAATCAATGCACTCCTGCTGTTGTTCAGCCTTGCCGGAGGCGCGGCGGCTTTTGCCGCAGGCGAGCTGCTGCTTGGCGCGAAGCTGGAGGAATGGCCGCCGATACTCGTCGTCGGCCTCTATTTTGCCCTGGTCGCGCTGGGCGTCGGAGCCGGTTGTCTGCTGGCGGAAATGATATCGCCGAGACTGAACGGCGCGTCCTGGCGGCAGCGTTACCTGGGACTGTCGTGGAAGCTGCTGCCGCTGGCCGTCGCGCTGCTGCTGGGAGTCGGTTCCCTGACGGAATTCATCTATGAGCTGAATTTCGGAGGCTCGAAGCCGGTGAAGGATATTGTGCTGGTGATCGACGACTCCGGCAGCATGTCCCAGAGCGACCCGTCCAACCGCCGCTACGAAGCGGCGCGGGAGCTGATCGCCTCGATGGACGGCGACAACCGGGTCGCCGTCGTCTCGTTCAGCGACGAGGCGGCTGTAGCCCAGCCGCTGATCCGGCTGAAGGGAAACAACCGGGAACGGGTGCTGGCGGCGATAGGCGGCCTGTCCACGACCGACGGAGGAACCAATCTGCGCGGCGCTCTTGCGGAGGCAATGAACGTCATTACCGGCGCTTCCGGCAAGGAGCGGGGCGCGATGGTCATCCTGCTCTCGGACGGAGTCAGCTCGCTGGATCTGGAGAGCGATCTGGCCGCATACCGGGAGCGGGAGGTTGCGGTCAATACGATCGGCCTTGCGCTGACGGAAGCCTCCGGTACGAGCCTGCTCCGGGATATGGCTGCGTCTACCGGCGGCGCGTACTACGATGTGGAGGACGCGGAACGGCTGGGAGCCGTATTCCGGGAAATCTATGACCGGCTCGGCGACCGCACGCTGCTGACGGAGCGCACGGACGACACGGCGGACAGCCCGTATTATGCGGCGGTGCGAGTTCTTGCGCTGCTGCTGGCAGGAACGGCGCTCGGCATCGGTCTGGGCATCATCTTCGACAACCGCTATCTGGCGCGGAGCTTCGGCACCGGCGGAGCGGTGTCCGGCCTGCTGGCCGGACTGACGCTGGAATTCGGCCTCGGAAGCAACGGCTTCCTGAACGGCGTAATCCGGCTGATCGCCGTGCTGCTGCTCGCAGGAGTGATGGCGCTGTTCACGGCGGTCATCCCCATCGGCGAGGGACGGATGGTCCGGCGCGGAAGACGGGACCCGGTTCCGCAGGGTCCGTCTTCCGGCTACCGCCGGCCGGGCGGCCGGAGCAGCAAAGGGTTTTGACCCCGTACAGCAGGGAGGAACGACAGCATGGAATTTATTGAACCGGGAGAAGGACGGCCGGCGGTCTCCGATCTGAAGGCCAGCGTCGAAGACCGGGTCTGCACGCTCCGCTGGCACTGGCCGAAAGGCGCCCAGGCGGTCTGCATCGCCAAAATGCCGGAGGGTGCCGGGCCGGATGAGCCGCCGGGCGGCTACAAGCTCTACACCCGCGAAGAATACAAGGCCGCCGGCGGGTACCGCGACCGGATGGAGGAGATCGGACCGGTCCGCTACGCGGTCTACGTCCGGCTCTCCGATGAGGAAGGAACGCGGCTGGTCCGCCGCCCGGACGGCGGGGACCAGGTAACGGTCGGCGCGGGCAAAGCCCGCATCGGCTACTCGGTTCATCGCAGACGCGGGCTGCTGCGCAAGTCGGGAACGGCGCAGATTACAGTCACGGCCGAGACGCCCGTCGATAAGGATGTGCTGTGCTACGTCAAGAAGCGGGGCGGATACCCGCAGGACAAGGAAGACGGCATCCGCTATCCGTTCGTCCGCGATTTCGCCCCCGGCGTGAACGCGCTGCCGCCGATCGAAATCGGGCCGGATGATTATATCCGGCTGTTCTTTACCGACGGACCGCGCCAGGCCCGTTATTACGAGCTGGTGCCGGAGTAGAAGACACAGGCCGAAAGACCGGATACCGAAAGACCGGATGCCCAGAGATCCGGATACCGAATGACCGGACGCCCGGAACCGCAGCGCGCTGTATCCCGAGGGATGCAGGTCCCGCGCTGCGGCCGGGCCCGGCGGGACGGCGGCCGGGAGTCTGGCGCACAGCGTTGAGAACTCCCGGCGCGGTCCGGCCGCGGGGACAAGCGGTCCCGCCGACTGTTTTGGAGGAGGAGAATTCATGTCATTTTTCAGCCGATTCTTGAAGAAGAACCAGCCGCAGCCGCGGCCGCTGTTCTACGATATTGTCTGTCCGTACTGTTTTGCCAAATTTGAACCGGATGAAGTGGTCTTCCGCGCGGCGCACAGCCGGGAGGACGACGAGAACTACGCGCCTTCGGAGGATGCGGTGCTCAACCGCTACCGGGAGCGTTTTGGCCTGGACGGGGTGGATGATCTGGAAGCGATTCTGGACCCCGCCGATATTCCCGAGGAATACCGCCACTACAGCGACCATGTGCTGACGGGACTGACCGACCGCTACGGGGTGCTGACCCGGCGGCGGCTGTGCCCGCACTGCCACAACGAGCTTCCGGTGACCGCCGGCAAGGTGCCGAGCAACATTATTTCGATTATCGGCGCGTCGCAGGTCGGCAAATCCGTCTATATGACCTCCTTGATCCATACGCTCCAGCATACGACGGCCGGGCATTTCGACGCAGCCTGCATGCCGCTGAACGCCGAGATCAGCCGCAAGTTCCGGTCGCTCTACGAAGATCCGCTGTTCGAGCGGGGCGATCTGCTGGCTTCGACGCAGAAGGAGAAGATGCAGGAGCCGTTCATCTTCCAGTTCGTATTCAAGGACGAGAGCAAGCCTCCGCTGACGCTGGTCTTCTTCGATGTGGCCGGCGAGGGCATGGTGGATCAGGATTATCTGGGCCTGCACGGCCAGCATATCAAGAACTCGGCGGGCATTCTGTTCATGGTTGATCCGCTGCAGATCCGTTCCATCCGCGAGAAGATCCGGATCAATCTCGGCGATCATCCGGGTGCGTTCGTCTCCCAGTACGATGAACCGCGCGACGTGGTCCTGACCATGTTCGGCGACTTCATCGCCTACCAGGAGAAGAGCCGGACGGAGATTCCGACCGCCATCGTGCTGGCGAAGAGCGACATGCTCCATTCCCTGAAAGACGAGGACGGCGACTATATCAAGGCGAACAGCAATGTCTTCAATAATTACGTGCACCGGGGGACGCTGAATCTCGGCGAGGTGGACAACATCGACGGCGAAATCCGGCGGTTCATCGGCAAGGTGGACCGGCCGTTCAAGGATACGATGGACGTGTATTTTGCCAATACGGCCTATTTCGCGGTGTCGGCCCTCGGCAGCAACCCGGTCGGCCAGCGCATAGAGGGCGTCGTCAGCCCGATCCGGGTCGATGAGCCGTTCCTCTGGCTGCTCTATAAGCTGAATTTCATTGAGGGGAGCGACCGCGCGTGATCGATTCGGGCATTCTGCAGCAGATGTACACCCGCGAGCGGCGCGGCGTGTTCCGCACGACCGAAGGCTTCGATACGGTGGCCAAGTCGGACAAGCTGGACGGCAATTTTGTCAAAAAAGTGCTGCATCCCTTCTGTCTCTACGACGCCCCGGCGGAGCTCTCCGCAGCGGGAGAGAAGGAGGAATCGAAGTATCCGGCGGCGGTCCATCTGTTCCATACGGACAGCGGAGAGACGGTGATCGGCCGCAGCCTCTACAAGGCCGCGGATTTCACGGGGCTGCGCAGCGCATTCTTCACGCATAACTATATCGTTCCGGCCCTCCGGTCCGAGGATATTGTAACGGAGTACGGCGCGTGGCTGCATGCGGACTTCGCCGACCGTTACGAAGGCGAACCGGGCGGAACGCTGCCTGAGCTGCCGGCAGTGCCGTCTTCCCGCGGAAGGGCGGCTCTCTCCGCAGCGGAGCTGGCCAAGCTCGGCATTGACCGGGCTACCTTCCAGGCGCTGCTGCAGGCGGCGATGAACGCCGTCTCCGGCAAGAAGAAGATGTATGTGACCCTGGACGTTCCGGTCGGAGAACTGCCGAACCGGGCGGCGGATGTGACCGAGCTGCTGATGTCGGCGCTCCCGCAGGAGTTCCGCCGCCGGCTGGGCGTGCTGACCTATGCCAGTGAACCGCAGAGCCGCAAATACATTCATCTGACCTTTGTCGAGAGCGGCAGCCTGCGTCCGGGAGACCGGAATATCGAGAAGGATTACGGGTTCGATCTGGCAGGCGGCCGGACCTGGAACGCGGACTTCGGAGATGGCCCGCAGCCGTATGCCGAGCTCATCTGGGAGCTGCTTCAGCGGAACCGGGAAGAGGCCGAAGCGTTCGCGGACTGGGCGGACCGGCTGCTGCGCGGCGAGAAGGCCGAGCGTCGTCTGTCAGTATCCGCCTATAATGAACTGGCCGTCTATTACCGGCTTGCGGGGGGAGAGGAGGCGCTCTACGAACAGGACCGCGGAGCTGTGCTGAACAGCCTGCTGGACTGGCTGCCGGACGCCGCGTCTGTGGAAGCCAGAGCGCCACTGCATGATCTGCTGCTGGGGCTTCTGGACCGGGAGTATGCCGCGGTGCGGAGCAAGAGCATGCCGCTGCCCGCCGTTATGGGCGCTTACCGGCGCCATTTCGGCCTGGAGGGGCACAGCAACCGGGGCCGGGCGGTCGATTACTTCATCCATGGTCTGCTGAATGCGGAGATTGCGGGGCGCACCGATCTGCTGGAGGAAGGCTACCGGCTGGTCGAGAGCGACGGCGAGCTGGCCGCCGCCTTCTTCCGGCGGGTGCTGGCGATGCCGGACTTCACCCGCCTGCTGTTCCAGCCCTATATGGAGCGCCGCCTGACGGAGGCCTCCGGCGCGGGCGAGGTGATGGCGTTCGCCGTCCATTGGGGACGGTTCATGCCGGAGGCGGCCCGGCTTCAAGCCTTCCGGGGCGCTGTCCTGGACTTTCTGATCGAGAAGCTGCAGACGGAGGAGGACCCGGTCCGCGCCGTCGCCGATATGCATGACGAGGCCGAGAAGGCGGAGAAGGCGCGGCGGCGGGGGGGCTATCCGGCGGAAGCGCTGGCGTTTCAGCAGGAGCTGCTCACGGCGTCCGACCGCTATCTGCTGCATTGCCTGACGCTGGAGACGCTGACGCCGGATCAGCTGCTCGACATTCCGTTCGTCCGCTATCCGGCGGACATGACGGAGTGGAAGCCGGCGCTGAGCCACCACGACCGCTCCAAGGCCAAGGTACTGCGGGCGGCTTACCGGTGGTTCGGGGAAGAGGAGCCGGACGAGCATATCTTCGACGAACTGACGCCCAAGGAGCTGGATGAGGTCCAGCTCCTTGGCCGCCGGTGGCTGCAGGAGTCGCCCGGAGCGGAGCCCTTTGCGCTGCTGCCGCTGGCGTATTACCACAGCCGGGCCGACCGTGAAGGAGGCCAGCTGGAATATGCGGCGCTGCTCGCCGAGGTGCGGCGCAAGTCCGGCGGCAGCCGGGAGACGATGTACCGGTTCCTGGAATGGTCGCAGGACCGGCCGCTCTTCCTGAAGGAGCCGGGCCGGCTGGAGCCGGGCTACCGGCAGGCGATTGTGAAAGACTTGGTGACCCATGACCGGGAAGCCTTCAAGTCGCGCGAGTTCCGCAAAAACCATGAAGCCGCCGCCGGGCCCGCTCTGCTCAAAGCCTATGCGGAGGCCCGCAGCCGTCTGGCGACGCCTGTGGAGCAGTGGGTCCGCCGCTGGCGTCGGCCGCTGCTGATTCTGGTTCCGGCGATCCTGGTGCTGGCCGGAGGGATCGCGGCGCTGGCCGGCCTTCTGGGCAAGGACGACCCGAAGACAGCGCCCGCCGGAGAAGCGGGAACCCCGGCTGCGGCGTATATCCTTCCCGCCGATCCGGGGGAAGACGGAGGAACGGCGCGTCAGGTGCTCCTGACCTTCCGCACCGCCGCTGACTGCGGCTCGTTCACGGCGGGCGGGGAAATATCAGTGCAGCCAGGCGGCAAGGGCGAGTGGAAGGGGCCCTTCCCGCTGATCTCGGCGGTGCACTCCTGCGGGAACGCAGGCGCGTCCGCCCGTGCCGATTCTTCCGCCGGGCCGGAGACGGTGCTGAACGAAGGGCAGGAGGCTGGCGCGGAGAGCGCCGCACCGCCGCCTGACGGCGCCAGCCCGGCGCCTGCCGCCGGCACGGATACGGCGGAGAACGCCGGCGGATCGCCGTCGCCCGCTGCGGCAGTCTCGCCGATGCCGGCCGCTTCCCCGGCGCTGCCGGGAGCGGACGCATCTGCGGGCGCAGCCGAAGGAACAGCCGCCCCGGCGTCCGGCCCGGCCGCTGTGCAGGCGGTTCCTTTTGTATCCGGCTTGTCGTCCTCCTATCAAGTGCTGCTGACGTTCAATGCGGCGATAGACCTGAAGCCCGGGGATAAATTCAGTATGGACCTTGCTTCTGAACCGGCGGAAGCTACAGCCTCGCCCCAAGATCCCGGCACCGTGGGAACGATGGTCTACCGCAGCATGACCGGAGAGCTGGAAGAGCTGCCCGCATCGGCGGAGCTGTCCGCCAGCACCGGGCCGGCCGCAGCGCCGGCGGCTTCTCCGGCGGGTTCCCTGAGCCCGGCCGGAACGGCTTCGGCGCCGTCCGCTTCCCCCGCGGGGGAGTAAGCGGGAAGAAGATTTCTATCCGGCAGGGAAATGCCGGGTGTGGACAGCGGGACCTTTTACCGATATGATAAGGAATGTTCAAATTGAATACGGGATTCATTCAAAGGTGCGATCTGTCCGCCAAGACGGCCAGTCGCTTAATAGGGAAGCCGGTGAAAGACCGGCGCGGTCCCGCCACTGTAAATGCTTAGCCCCCCTCCAAGCAAGTAGGCCACTGTTCGCCCAGCGAACGGGAAGGCGGAGGGCCGGCGTCTGAGGCATGAGCCAGGAGACCTGCCTTTTGATGTATATTCGCCGCTCTTCGGGGTGTGAGCGCGGCGAAGAAGTGCGGAGCCCGGGCAGTCATGCGGACAGCATGCGCGCCAGATTCCGACGATGGAAATGAAGCAGACGGACCCGTCAACGCCGCCCCTTAAGGGGCGGCGTTATTTGTTTCGCGGGGAGAGGAGCCGTCTGCGGAAGAGGCAAGCGCGAACGCGCCAGCATCCGGACTAATAACCGGCCGAAGCAATCGGCCAAGGGGAGGAAGAACAGATGAAACAACGCATGATCCAATCGTGGAGCGCCTGTATGGCGGTTCTGATGCTGACGGTCCTGCTGCTGGGAGGCTGGGGGACTGCCGGGACGGCGTCCGCCGCGAGCGGCAGCGAGGCTGCGCAGGCGGCCAAAAGCGCGGCAGCCTATTTACTGAAGGGAGGAATCTCCTCCGACTGGCAGGCCATCGGCCTGATCCGGAGCGGACAAGCCCTGCCGGAACGTTATAAAACGGATCTCGTTCAGGAGATCAAGGCCTCCAAGGGAACGTATTCCAAGGTGACCGAATATTCGCGGCGGGTGCTGGCTGCAGCGGCAGCCGGACTGGATGCCACCAATATCGGCGGCTATAACCTGGTCCAAGGCATTTATAATCATGCGAAAATGACTTCCCAGGGACTCAACGGCCCGATCTACGGGCTGCTTGCGCTTGATGCGGGCGGGTATGCCGTACCGGCATCGGCGCCGTGGAATGCGGACAAGCTGATTGCCGAGATTGTGTCCAAGCAGCTTCCGGACGGCGGATTCGCTCTGATGGGAGATAAGAGCGATCCGGACCTTACGGCCATGGCGCTGACTGCGCTGTCTGCCCACCGCGATCAGACGGCGGCCGCTGCGGCGGTGGACAAGGCAGCCGATTGGCTGTCCGTCCAGCAGCAGGCCGGCGGCGGCTACGGCGACAGCAGCGAGAGTGTGGCGCAGGCCATCATCGCCCTGACCTCGGCGGGCATTGATCCGACCGAAGCCCGGTTCACCAAATCGGGCGTCAGCCTCGTGGACCGGCTGCTGAGCTACCGGAATGGAGACGGCGGCTTCGGCCATACGCTGAAGGCCAAGTCGGATGAATTGGCGACCGAGCAGGCTCTGCTTGCCCTGGATGCCTATACGATGCTGAAGGAAGGCAAGGGAGCGTTGTATCGGTTCCCGGTATCCCCGGCCGCTTCGGCGGCGGACACAGCCGGGAAGCCGCGCGTCCAAATCGTCATTGAAGGACCGGAGAAGCCGGTTCTGGAATCGGAGCTTGCAGCCGCGAACGTCCTGGATGCCCTGAAGGTGCTGAATCAAGCGCCCGGAATTGGGCTGGAGATCTCCCACGCTTCGTTTGGGGACTACGTCTCGGGTGTGAAGGGGGTCCAGAACGGACTGTACGGCGGCTATGACGGCTGGAGCTACGCGGTTCAGCGGGCCGGAGAATGGATCTTCCCGTCGGTCGGAATGGATAAGTTCGAACTGAAGACAGGCGACCGCGCGGTGGTCTATTACGGCGGCGGAGATACGCAGGTGGTCGATGCGGTATATGCCGAGCCGGCGCTGCCGGAGCACGGCAAGCCGTTCCGGGTGCATGTGACCAAGGCGGCGATGGATTGGGAGAGCGGGAAGGCGAAGACCGCTCCGGCCGCCGGCGTTACGGTCAAGGTCGGAAGTGCTGCGGCGGTAACGGACGCAGACGGCAATGCCGCTTTTGCCGCTATCCCGTCGGGCGGACAATATGCGCTTGAAGTGAACGGTTACCGGAAGGGCCAGGCGCCGGATGTAGTTCGATATACGGGAACTCTGGCCGTGCTGCCGCTCTATGCGGACAGCGCGCAGATAGCCGACTGGGCCGCAGCTTCGGTGAACAAGGTGTACGCAAGCAAGCTGATGGACGGCATTTCGGACGGCGGGAAGGTACGCTTCGCGCCGAAGGCTTCCCTGACGCGGGCCCAGTTCGCCGCGCTGCTGGTGCGGCTGTCGGGCGTGTCCGCTGAAGGCGCGGCCCAACCGGGCTTCACGGATGTGAAGCCGGGAGCCTGGTATTACAGCTATGTCGCCAAAGCCAAGGAGCTGGGCTTCGTGGGCGGCGTTACGGCCACGAGCTTCCAGCCGAACGCTCCGATCAGCCGCCAGGATATGGCGGTTATGCTCGCCCGCTCTTACGGTCTCAAGGCTTCGGCGTCTGCGCCAAGCTTCAGCGACCAGAAGCAGATCGCCGCTTACGCGCGCGATGCCGTTCGGGCCGCCGCCGAGAAGGGCTATCTCTCGGGCGCGTACGGCAAGTTCTTGCCGGATGCGCCGGTGACGCGGGAAATGGCGGCTGTCGTGGCCGACCGTCTTCAGCAGGATGCCGATTAACCGGATAACGGAAGCGGGGCATGAACCCGGTTCAGACTGAACAGGAGGAGGAGGAGGACGCTATGCGGCTTGAGAAGACATACCCTGGACATCGCCGGGGCGCGGCGCGCCTGCGTCCCCGCCGGGCGCTTGCGGCCCTGCCGCTTGCGCTTGCACTGCTGGCCGGCTGCTCGTCGCCGGCGGACGAGCCGTCCGCAGCTGGACAATCGGCTGCGGCCTCTGCCCTGCCGGCTTCGCCGGCAGGGACGTCCGCCGCGTCGCCATCGTCCGCCGCCTCGCCTGCGGCGGCGCCCGCCGCGTCAGCCGCGGTTGGCGCGGCCGGAAAGGCGCCGGCAGGCAGCGGCGCCGGGAAGGCGGCCGCAGGCGCTGCACCGGCGGCCCGCCCGTCCGGCGCGCCAGCGGCCGCGCCGGCTGCTTCCGGCGTCTCGGCGAAGCCGGACGCCGCCAAGCCGCGGGCGTCGGCGAAGCCCGCGCAGAAGCCCGTCGCCGGACCGAAGGCGGCGGAGAAGACGGCTGCGCCGGCCGGCGGGGCGGATAGTCCGCGTGCGGCGGCCAGCCCGAGACCGGCTGCCGCGTCGCCGGCAGCCCGCAGCGTTACGCTGTCGGTCACGGGCGGTAGCGGCCGGGGCGTGATTCTGCCGCCGACCGAAGTGGAGATCAAGGAGGGCGACAGCGTTCTTGAAGTTCTGAAGAAGCTGACTCGCAAGAAGAAGATTCAGATGGAGTTCCGGGGAAGCGGGGCGCTCGGGTACGTCGAAGGCATCGACAATCTGTATGAGCTGGACGAGGGTCCCGAGAGCGGCTGGCTGTTCAGCGTCAACGGAGAATTCCCGGATAAGAGCGCCGGGGCGTACACACTGAAGCCGGGAGATAGCGTGGAGTGGCGGTATACCCTGGACGGAGGCAAGGACGTTGGCAAGACCCGCTAGAGCGGCAACTGGAACCGGCGCGCCGAAGCGGACGGCTCCAACCTGACAGAGACCGGCGGATTCGCAGCGGATGCGAATTCGCCGGTCTTTTGTTTATTTCAAAGGAACCTTCCCGGGATTTTGTCAGTTGATTCAATTAATTGGAATGAAATTAGTGATTGAAAAAACTAAAATATTTCATGAAACGACCGATAATGAGAGGGGATTTGTAATTTACGCAGCAGGAGAGTGAGTAGCAGTTTGAAGAACCTGAAGATTACCTACAAGCTTGCCATCATGGTGATGATCATCTTGTATGCGCTGATCAGCGTCGGTGTATACGGGACTACCTCCGGCCAGCAGTTGGCCAGCCGTGCTACAAGTATGTACAATCAGAATTTGCTTCCGGGACGATGGGTCGACCGCATTCAGCTTAATACTCAAGTGATGGAGTCGGATTTACTGTCGCTCATGCTCAATTCCGACTCTTCCAAGGAGAATGAGCTGCTGAGCGACATTGAGAGCCGAAGCAAGGATAATGAGACCGTAGTAGGCAGGCTCGCCGGAATCCGGTCGGACTCGCTGGATGTCGAGGGAAGCATGAAGCAGTTCCAGACGATTGTCGGCCGCTATCAGGCCAAGCGGGATGAAATTATCAGTCTGGTCAAGAGCGACCGGAACGAGGACGCCTACAAAACGTACATCAGCGAGTTCACCACGCTTAAGGAACAGATGCACAGCTTCCTCGACGGGATCTCTCTGAAGCTTGAACAGATTGCCGTTGCCAATTATAAAGATGCGAACGAGAAGGCGGACCAGGTGCGCAGCATCAGCATTGCCCTCATTGTTGTTTTTACGCTGCTGAGTGTGCTGGCGGTGTGGTATACCTCGCGTCTGATTACGAAGCCGCTGTCGATTCTGAAGAAATCCATTCAGGAAGCCCAATCCGGCGATCTTACGGCTTCGGTTCCGTATCGCTCCCGGGATGAGATCGGACAGATCAGCAGCTCTTTCAATGCAATGCTGGAGAGCCTGCGCAGCATGATGCGGAGAGTTACCGAAACGGCGATGACGCTGTCGTCCTCCTCGGAGCAGATGACAGCCAGCGCCGAGCAGACCTCGCTGGCCTCCCGGCTGATCGCGGAAGCGGCATCCGAGATGGCCGAGGGCTTCGTCACGCAGAAGAGCGGCATTGCCGAGACGAATGCTTCAGTGCGGACGATGGCCGAAGACCTGCAATCTGTCGAGCAGGGCAGCGTGAAGATGTACGAGCTGATGAATCTGGCGGCGCAATCGGCCGACCAGGGCAGCGGCAAGGTGGGACAGGTCAGCTCGCAGATGAGCGAGATCAATGCCAACGTGTCTTCGACCCGGGAGGTCATCAGCACGCTGGCCCGGCTGTCGGACGAGATCGGGGTCATCAGTACGACGATCAACGACATTGCCGGACAGACGAATCTGCTCTCGCTGAATGCCTCCATCGAGGCGGCACGGGCCGGAGAGGCCGGGCGCGGCTTCGCCGTGGTGGCCGGAGAGATCCGCAAGCTTGCCGACGAGACGGCCCAGAGTTCGCTGCATATCGCCGATATCATCGGCAAGATTCAGACCCAGACCGGGCAAGCCGTAGAAGCGATGGCGGTCGGCGCCGAGCTGGCGCTGGAAGGGGTTGAAGGCAGCCGCGAGATTTCGGGCGCTTTTCAGGAGATTGTCGCGGCGATCGGAGATGCCATCCAGCAGACGGAAGCCATCGCCCGCTCGGTAGGACAGATCAGCGGCGAGAGCGGCGATCTGGTGGATGTGATGGAAGTCTTGGCCGATGTCTCCTCCAAGGGCGCAGCCAGCGTCGAAGACGTCAGCGCCTCCAGCGAGGAGCAGACTTCCGCCATGGAGGAAATGACGGTCTCCGCCAAGTATCTGGCAACCTTAGCGGAGGAGCTGCAGCAGCAGTTGGAACGCTTCAAGCTGTAAGCGGGCGGACTGCCCGGCAATTCAAAAGAGGACGTCTCAAACGTCCGAATTTTAATACTTTGCAGGAAGTCCTTCTTTAAAAAGTAAGCAAAAGCTCCAGCCCATGG
Source organism: Paenibacillus glufosinatiresistens (assembly GCF_031470375.1). Lineage (NCBI taxonomy): Bacteria > Bacillati > Bacillota > Bacilli > Caryophanales > Paenibacillaceae > Paenibacillus > Paenibacillus glufosinatiresistens. The sequence continues at coordinate 10,711 of NZ_JAVFHT010000016.1, read as the reverse complement.
ATATCCTTGGACTGGAGCTTTCTTGTTTGGTCTAACGCATGTTTCTTTGGGTTTTGAACATTTCGCCGACGCCTGCCGAGAGACGAACGATTGCGGACAAGCGGCAGCGGCCGCCTTTAGAACACAAGTTGAACTCCTAGACAAAAGAAAGGGGCCGTCTTTTGGGACGACCCCTTTTGCGTGCAGGAATGAACTTAGCTGTACCAGCCCCAGATGAAGATGAACAGCGTACCGAAGATGGTGCCAAGACCGACGAACAGCGCATAGGCGATGTTGACGTACAGTTCCTTCTTGGAGTTCGCATCTTCGCCGATATGCATGAACAGGAAGAGCTGCAGAGCGGCCTGGATGATGGCCGTTACGCTCAGCACGATCACATTGCCGGTGTGTGACAAATCGCCGTAGATGACAACCAGCGCAGCCGCCGAAAGGACGAGGGAGGCGATATATCCCAGCACATGACGAATCGGAAATAACTGTTTCAGCATGCTACATCAGTCCTTTCAGGTAGACGAAGCTGAATATGAAGATCCAGACCACGTCCAGGAAGTGCCAGTACAGCGAGAAGATGAACGACTTGTTGGCTGTCGCCGGGTTGATGCCTTCCCGCAGAAGCTGGATAAAGATTGCCGAACCCCAGAGGAAACCGAAGGTTACGTGCGCTCCGTGCGTTCCAAGCAGAACGAACAGGCTGGAGAGGAAGCCGCTGGTCTGCAGCGTTGCCCCTTCATCCACGTAAGTGAAGAACTCGGTAATTTCGATTCCAAGGAAGCCGAGGCCCATCAGCAGCGTGAGGCCGAGAAACACCATCATCGCTTTCTTGTAGTTGTGGCGCATGGCATGGACCGCCAGGCCAATGGTGAAAGAACTGGTCAGGAGCAGGAAGGTCTCCCAGAGCACCGGACCGATCTCGAACAGCTCCTCCCCGCTTGGCCCGGAGGCAAAGCGGTTCACGAGCACGAAGAAGACGGTGAACAGGGTGGCGAACAGAACGATTTCCGCTCCAAGGAACACCCAGAAGCCAAAGATTTTGTTGCTGTTCTCATGTGTTGAATATTCCAGCGGTTTGGAGGTGTCTACCTTCATATCTGCTTACCCCCCAGTTTCTTTTCGGTGGCGGCAATTTCATCCGCCGAGATATAGAAGCCGTGATCCCGGTCAAACGACATGGCTGCCATGACAATCAGGATGCCGACGCCTGCCACAATGGCCGATTTCCACATGCTGAATACCATGAAGAAGCCAAAGAAGAAGAAGATAACGCCGAGAATGAACGGCTTGCCGGTATTGCTCGGCATGTGAATTTTGGCCAACGGTTTCTTGAAAATCGGCTTGTTGCCGTATTTCGATTCCCAGAACGGGTCGAGCGTCTCGACTTCCGGTTCAATGGCAAAATTGTAAGCCGGGATCGGACTGTGCGTTGCCCATTCCAGCGTTCTCGCGTTCCACGGATCTCCCGTCTTGTCGCGCGGCTGGTAGCGGGTGCTCCAGTAAATGTTGTACACCAGAATCACAAAGCCGATAGCCAGACCCACTGCGCCTGCGAAGGACAGCATGTTGAGCGGCCCGAAGCCGGTCTCTTCCGAGTACGTGTACATCCGGCGCGTCATTCCCTTCAGACCGAGAATGAACAGCGGGAAGAACGTAACGTTGAAGGAGATAATGATCCACCAGAACGCATGCTTGCCGAGACGTTCGTTAAGCCGGAAGCCGAACACTTTCGGGAACCAGTAGTGGAAGCCCGCGATGACGGCGAAGACGGCGCCCGGAATCAGCACGTAGTGGAAGTGAGCGACCAGGAACATCGTGTTGTGGTACTGGTAGTCCGCACTAGCCATCGCCAGCATAACGCCGGTAACGCCCCCGATTGTAAAGATCGGAATAAAGGCCAGCGAGTAGAGCATCGGTGTCGTAAATTCAATTCGCCCTTTGCGCAGAGTGAACAGCCAGTTGAAGATCTTGACGCCGGTCGGAACGGCGATGGCCATCGTCGAGATGGAGAAGAAGCTGTTGACCATAACGCCCTGGCCCATCGTATAGAAGTGATGCGCCCATACGAGGAAGGACAGCAGGGAGATAACGACCATACTGGCGACCATGGATTTGTAGCCGTACAGATTCTTTCTCGCGAAGGTCGCGATAATTTCACTGTAGATACCGAAGGCCGGGAGAATAACGATATAGACTTCCGGATGGCCCCAGACCCAGAACAGGTTCGCCCAGAGCATATCCATGCCGCCGTTGGCCATGGTGAAGAACTGGGAGCCGAACAGGCGGTCGAACATCATCAGCGCCAGAGCGACGGTCAGAACCGGGAAGGCGAAGACGATAATGACGTTGGTGATCAGCACGGACCAGGTGAACATCGGCATCTTCATCAGCTTCATGCCCGGTGCGCGCATCTTCAGAATCGTGACGATGAAGTTGACCCCGGTCATCAGGGTACCGATACCGGAGATCTGCAGCGCCAAGGAATAATAGTTGTTGCCTACCGTCGGGCTGAATTCCAGACTCGCCAGCGGGAAGTAAGCCGACCAGCCGGCGTCAGGCGAACCGCCGACGACGAAGGAGATATTGAGAAGCATCGCCCCGAAGAAGAACAGCCAGAAGCTGACGGCGTTCAGCCGGGGGAAGGCGACGTCGCGCGCGCCGATCTGCAGCGGTACCACGACGTTCATAAGGCCGATAATAAACGGCATCGCCATGAAGAGAATCATGATGAGGCCGTGGGTCGTGAAGACCTCGTTGTAATGCTGGGCGTCCAGGAACTTCATTTCCGGGGCAGCGGTCTGCAGACGCATCATCATGGCATCGACGCCGCCGCGGAACAGCATGAGCAGCGCGGCGAGGATGTACATAACGCCGATCCGCTTGTGGTCCACGGTCGTCAGCCATTCGCGCCAGAGATAGCCCCATTTTTTGAAATAGGTCAGGCCGACGAGGATGCCGATCGATACGAGCACGATGCTGACCATAGCGCCGTAGATCAGAGGTTCGCCGTGAACCTTGAATTTATCCAAATCCATTGGGATGACTCCTTTCAGGGAATGTTCAGCAGCAATTTGTTTAATGATTGTGTGCGGATTCATCCGCCGGAGAACTTGGAAGCGGCGAGTTCACAACCGGAGCGGGCTTGTCATCAAACTCCGTTTCTTCCTCCGGAGCGGGAGAAGGATGGATATCCTTGTTCTCCTGATGATCCATGTTGCCGTTGTCCATATCGTCGTCCTTATCCATATCCATGTGCTCGCTGTGTTCGCCCGGAGGCGGGCTGAATTCGAGATGGTTGGTGGAGAAGGTCTCGCGTCCGACATGGGCGGTCTCCAGCAGCGATTTGAACTTCTCTTCGGTCAGAGGAGAAGCGGTATCCTTGACATCCTTGACCCATTCGTCGTAATCCTTGCTGCTCATCGAAGTCGCGGTGAATTCCATTTGGGCGAAGCCCTTGCCGCTGAAGTTGGAGTTGCGTCCCAAGAAGTCTCCCTGGGTCTCCGCCACCAGATTCAGATAAGTGGTCATGTCGCTCATGGCATACTTCTGGCCGGCAAGCTGCGGAATCCAGAAGCTGCTGATCGGTCCGAACGAGTACAGACGGAATTCAATCGGACGGTTGACCGGGAAATTGACGTAGTTGACGGTCTCGATGCCTTCCTCCGGGTAGCTGAAATGCCATTTCCAGTTGGACGAGGAGGCGTAAATGACGAGCGGTTTCTGGTCTTTATAGTCGCTCGCTACGTTCTCTACGGCACTCGTTGTTCTGACGGTTACGACGGACAGGAACGCCACGATAATAATCGGAATGGCGATCCAGGTCGCTTCCAGCCATTTGTTCCCCGGTTCGTGAGGCGGAATGTAGCCCTCATTGGTCTTCTTGGCGCGGTATTTGACCAGCACGAAGATGTAGAGGATGTAGACGACGGCAAGAACGCCGAGCATCACGAGAATCGAGAGGATAATCGTGTCGGAGAGCGTCTTGGCCGCTGGCCCCTTCGGATTCAGCACGGTGAGCGAGCTGCAACCCGGAAGCAGCAGGAAAAGGCTGAAAAACAATGCGTATAACGGCCCTCTTTTGTTCATGTCGAACTCCTTTCCTTCATTACTGTGCTTATTAAACAAGTTAACCGAAAATCAATGACCTGTATCTATATTAAAAATTTGGATGGGATAATGCAAAAGACATATTATAGAAAATAGCATATTAAATGCTATAAAATTGTACAATGTATGAACTTTATGTGAACTTAATGTTACTAATAGAGGAACGATATGATAAAGATCACTGTAACAGCGCTGTTTTGTGGATTTTTTGAGCAGTTCATAATTCGTTCACGAATTAAAAAAATTACCCAGTTTGTCACAATTAAAATTCCCTGAAGTACCCGATTTCATGCGTCAAAGACGGCTTTCAGCCCGATTCGCCCGAAAGACTCTCTCTTTTGAAGCAGCTGCGCATGTATGGACCCTTATACAGCCGGGTAACAGTTTTTTAACTGCCGGTTACAAACTATCCAATACTGGAAGCGGGCATCTATGTTATGGTGATAGAAACCACATCAGGAGAAGGAGATTCGAGAGAGGATGAGAATGGGAAGAGGATGTCTCGCGCTGCTGGTATTTGTGGCGGCATGGGGCTGTTGGAACATGGGGGAAGCCTCGGCTGCGGGGAAGGCGGCGTGGCGGCTGGGGATTAACGACAAGCTGAGCGGAATCCCGGCGGAGCAGAAGAATGGAAGTTTCTTTGTGCCTGTAAAAGAGTTGGCAGAGCAGCTGGAGCTGACTCTGACGGGGAGTGCGTCTGATCTGACGCTGGCCGGCCGCGGCGGCGAGCTGAGGCTGCTGCCGGGCAGCGGCTTTGCCGTCAACATGACGGCCACAAGCGCGGGCACGCTGCCGATGTATACGGCGAACGGCCGCCTCATGCTGCCGGTCAAGGTGGCAACGCAGTTCGGATATTCGGTCTCCTACCGGCCCGAACTGGGGCTCCTGCGGGTGAGGGACAGAGAAGCCAAGCTGAGCGACGCCGAGTTCGCGGCCAAATATGACACGAAGAAGCTGGCAAGCGCTGCCCCGGCGGCATCTCCCGCTCCGTCTGCCGGAGGCGCGAAGCCTGGCGCTGCGTCTTCCGCCGCAAACGGAGGAACCAAGCCGGCTTCCTCCGGCAAGGTCGTCTATCTGACCTTTGACGACGGGCCCTCGGCGACAACGGACAGGCTGCTTGATTTGTTGGACGAACATGGGGCGAAGGCGACCTTCTTCATGCTGGGGCCGCATATCGCTGCCCATACCGGCGAGGTCAAGCGGATGGTGAAGGCAGGCAACGCTGTCGGTCTGCACGGCATGTCCCATGTCAAAAGCAAGTTCTACGCCTCGCCGGCCTCGGCACTGAACGAAATGAACCGCGACAACGCGGCGCTTCAGTCGGCGGCGGGAATCACGACTCCGCTGATCCGCACGCCTTACGGCAGCAAGCCGTATTTGACCAAGGCCTACCGCGATGCGCTGCTGGAGCAGGGCTTTCTGCTGTGGGATTGGAACGTCGACTCCCTGGATTGGAAGTACAAGACCGACAGCGACCGGATCTACAACCGGATTATGACCCAGATCGCTGGCCTCGGCGCCAAGACGCCGCCCGTTATTCTGATGCACGATCAGGCGGCGACGCTGAAGGTGCTGCCGCGGGTACTGAACACCCTGGACCGGAAGGGATATACATACGGAATTATCACCCGGGATATGGCGCCGCTGAATTTCTGGAAGGATGTCCGGTAGACGTTACGGGTACAGATAGCGGACCAGCATGTCCGCCAGCTCTTCCTTGAGGGAATGGACATCAACAGATTCGGGGGCAAAAGCCATCCGGTCTACGACTACGTCAAAGGTCTCGTAAATAAGGGCGGCGGCGGCTTCGAGATTGCGGACGAGCAGCTTCTCCGGCATTTGCTGCAGGTATTTCAGCGTAATCGCCTGTCCTGCGCTGCGTTGCCGTTCAATCATCTGCTGCAGCTCTTCGTCGCTCAGAGCGAGAACAGCCAGTTCTTTGTGGAACCGGATGAAGACGTCGTGCGATTGGACGAGATTGTCGATCAGCAGGAGCATTTGCGTTCTGCGGTTCAGGGCCGAGCGGTTCAGCTCAAGCAGCGTCGCCTCCATCTTGCCGACCAGCTCTTCGCTGTATATCTGGAGCACTTCCAGGAATACGGCTTTTTTATCCGCAAAATAGGAATAGAAGCTGCCGGTGCTTACGCCGGCGTGGGCGGCGATGTGTTTGCTGTTCGTCTGAAGGTAGCCCTTCTCTGCGAACAACTCCATCGCTGCCCGGATAATGGCTTCTCTTGTACGAACTCCCCGGTCCTGCTGGGGGGTTCTTGGTTTGTCTGCGGCAGTGCTCTGCGCTCTGCGCGGCATGCCATCCATGGAATCAGTCAAGGTCTGACGCCTCCTCATCATACTATATTGTAAAAAAAGAAAACGCATCGTGTCAACGAATATGAACTCCAGTTCAGATTTGTCGTTGACAAAACTGAACTGGAGTTCATATAATCCAAAAGTGAACTAAAGTTCAATTTTGGAGGGAGATTATTTATGAACCTGAAATCTGCTTTATCGTTTACAGCAATCGTTCTCGGCTTCTTCATGGCTCTTCTCGACGGTACGATCGTCAACATTGCGCTGCCGGAAATGACCCGCTATTTCGACGGCGGAGTGGACCGCATCTCATGGGTGGTCAACGCTTATAATCTGGCGTTCGCAGTCTTTATCCTGAGCGCGTCGCGTCTGGCGGACCAGTTCGGACGGAAGAAGGTCTTCCTGCTTGGAACGGCGGTCTTCGGCCTGGCCTCTCTGCTGTCGGGACTTGCGCCGAATCTGGAATTCCTGATTGGAGCCCGTTTTGTTCAAGGATTGGCCGGAGCCATTATCGTCCCGGTGTCCATTCCGCTTGTCACTCAGGCATTTCCCAAGGAGAAGCATGGTCTTATCATCGGATTATGGGGCGCTCTGTCGGGTCTGGCTGCCGCCAGCGGACCGGCGCTGGGCGGGGTGATTACGGACAAGCTGAACTGGGAATGGATTTTCTATGTCAATGTGCCGCTTGCCGCGCTCAGCCTTGTCCTGACCTGGATCTTCATCGGCGAATCCAAGGACCCGACCGCGGGCACTGCCCTCGACTGGCCGGGGATGCTTGCGATCTCCGGAGCTATGTTCAGTATGACGTACGGGCTGATCCGGGTAAGCGACGAGGGCTGGCATTCCCGGTCCGTACTGCTCCTGCTGTTGGGCGCCGCCCTGCTGCTCGCGGTATTCGCCGTCTCGCAGCTTCGGGGGAAGGCGCCGATGCTCTCCATGTCCCTGTTCCGGAGCGGGCCGTTCAGCGCCTCTTCTCTGGCGCTTCTGATTGTCGGAGCAGGGCTGACGAACGTCGCGATTCTCACTTCCTTCTTTCTTACCCGGGTTATGGGAGTATCCGAACTGCGGGCCGGACTGATTCTGTCGGTCATGGCGCTTGGAACCATCGTCACCTCCGCCTTATCCTCTCCGGTTGCGGTTCGATGGGGCTCGCATCTTCCGGCAACCGCAGGCATTGCTCTGCTGATGCTGATGACCTGGTCGCTGTCCGGTCTCGGTGCGGATGCCTCAACCGGAGACGTGGCGCTGCGACTGTTCGCGGCCGGTCTTGGCATCGGAATGACGATGGCGCCGGTGATGACGTCGGCGGTCAACCATGTCCCGGAAGCCAAGATCGGAATGGCGTCAGGCATAGTGAACATGGCCAAAGCGATAGGCAGCGTGCTCGGTGTGGCGATTATCGTGACGATGCTTCAGCAGAATCTGACCGACAGGCTCTCGGATGTTCAGGCGAAGAACGGGAAGGCTGCGGGTACCGGCATGGCAGCGGGCGCGGCCAAGACGGCAACGTACGACGCCTACAGCGATACGTTCGCGGCAGCCGCCTGGCTGCTGCTTCCCGGGATTCCCGCTGCGCTGCTGTGCGATCGCAGTCCGCGCCGCAAGCAGGCGTCAGCGACAGGAAGAGCGGCTGCCGAAGGTTCCCCGCCGGCCGAATAGAGGATTCGGCAATTCCCGCGCTTAACGGCGCGGTTTTTTTGTCTGCTGCCGGCAACCTGGATACTATTGACAAAACCGTCTGGCTGACCACGCTGGCCGCCGGGCTCGCACAGAATACAGGCGGCGGCCTGTACCTCTACGGATGGGCCGAGGTATGGAAATGGGGAGCAGCCCTTACGATCCTCACGGTCTTTCTGTTCAGCTTCACGGTGTTCGCAGGCATGTGCGTGGGCCAGACCCTGCTTCAGGGCCTGGTGGTCTATGCCCTGCTCATTCTGCCCGATGCGCTCGCGGAACTGCTCGGTTCGCTGCTGTCCAATTATCTCTACGGCTTCGGATACGATTGGTGGTGGCGGGAACGGAGTCTCTGGTCTCCCGTCCTTCATATGGTTAATAATTCCTCTTCACCGTTCGGTTGGAGAGAGCTGACGGTATACCTGGCGCTTGCCGTCTGTTGTATCATCCTGGCGGGAGCGCTGTACCGGAAGCGTCCGGTGGAGCGGGCCGGGCAAGCCATTGTCTTCGCCGCTCTCCGGCCGCCCTTCAGGGCCAGCGTGATGCTGTGCTCTATGATGCTGGCGGGCTCCTATATGGGAGATCAGCGCCAGGGAGGAGCGGGATGGACGATCGCCGGATTCGGCATCGGCGCCGCACTCGGCTGCATCGCGGCAGAAATGCTGCTTCAGCGGTCCTTTCAGGTTTTTGGCCGGAAGCTTCTGCTGCGTTTTGCCGGGTATACCGCCGTCATCGGCGGGCTATTATACTTCTGTGTGTCTCCGCTGAACGGCTATGAGAACCGCATCCCGGATATGAACCGGATCGAAGCCGTCTATGCGGGCAGTTATTATGAAGATTACCTCACGGACGGACGGAGCAATTATCATGCCGCTTCCGGCACGGAGATGGGGAGTCCCTTCGAGGACGTAAGTCCGTTCTCGGACGACCCGGCCTACATCGAAGCCGTTCGCCGCCTGCATACGGCCCTCGTCAATACGCGGCCGGACAGAGAACAGAACGGGACTTATTCGGCGGGAGACCGCAATTTCAATTATAAGATTGCCTACAAGCTCAAGAACGGCAGAACGCTCGTCCGCAGCTACTGGATTCCGCTGAAGGGCTTTGAGCCGGAGCTTGCCGCTGTTATGGAAGCCGTGCCGTTCAAAACACGGGAATATATGCTTCCCGAGCTGGACAAGAAGCTGGCCAGCGTTCAATTGTCGGCGAACCAGAAGACCGTATCGATCTGGAACCCGCAGGATATCCGGGAGTTCACTGCCCTGCTGAAGGAAGAAGTCCTGGAGATGAGTCTGGCGGAAGAGACCGACGACCGTGTGGACAGGGCGCTAATTCAACTTATTCCCGAAGAATCGGTCGGCAAGCCGTACCAGTTCTTCTCCAATGTGGCTTGGAAGCCGTCTTACGGGAAGCTGGAAGCCTGGCTGAAGCAGAAGGGCTATGGCGACCGGGTCCGCATTCAGCCTGCGGACATCGAATCGGTGGAGCTGGTCCGGCAGTCTGATTCGTCCGCTCTTCCGGCCGGGAACGCCTACAACCCGGCTGCCTACTTCGGGCAGGCCCGAAGCCAGGGCAAGACCGTCACCAGCCAGAGCGAGGCGGTGTTCAGCGATATTCTGGATCATTACCGCGATTATAAGCCCGAAGCCGGCTCCTGCCTCGTGCTGATGAAGCTGAAGAACGGCGACAGCAATTATTATCGTCTGAAGGCCGGCGATCTGACTTCCCGCGTCAAAGCGCTGCTTCCCTAGGAACGGCGGCCTGCCGTCAGCGGGACCCGCTTGAAGGATCAGGCGCCATAAGCGCGGATGAATCGCCTCCCGGCCGCTCCGGGGGGCGATTTACGATGGTTGGCCCGCTTAATCGCCGGTTAAGGAAGAGAGAGGACAGGCTTGAGAGAGAAGAACAGCAGATCGAAAGGAGGAAGCGGCATGGCAGAGGTAACCGGAAGAGCGGAGAAGGAGCGGCAGGCGGAGCTTCCGCCGGTTCCCGACCATCTGGAGCGGGGGCTCCAGGTCGTCTTCATCGGCTTCAATCCGAGCCTTCGGTCCGGCGAACTCGGGCATCACTATGCCAATCCGCGGAATCGCTTCTGGCGGATTCTGCACCGGGCCGGTCTGACGCCCCGGCTCTACGAGGCTTCGGAGGACGGCGAACTCTTGAAGCTGGGGTACGGCTTCACGAATATTGTGGCGCGCCCGACGCGCGGAATCGAGGATATCGCCCGGCCGGAGTACGCCGAAGGCCGGCGGGCGCTGAAGGAGAAGCTGGAGCGGTACCGGCCGCAGGTGGCCTGTTTTGTCGGCAAGGGCGTCTATACGGAGTTTACCCGCAAGCCGAAGGCGGAGTGGGGATTCCAGGACGGCTTCGAGCCGGCGGTCGACGGCGTCCGGGAGTTCGTCGCGCCATCGTCCAGCGGGCTGGTCCGGATGCCGATGGAAGAGATTGTCGGCATCTACCGGCAGCTCCGCGAGGGGCTGGAAGCGGATTGAACCGGCGCGCAGCTTGCGTGAAGCGCCCGTCCGGGGCCTAAAGGGGCCCCGAATCAAAAAAAAGGGGCTGTCTCAAAAGGGTCATAAAATGACCTGAGAGACAGCCCCGTTTTTTTGCTGGTGGAATACAAAAAGAAACC
>NZ_JAVFHT010000015.1:0-96801 GCF_031470375.1 Paenibacillus glufosinatiresistens | reverse complement strand
GGAGGCTTAGCTCAGCTGGGAGAGCATCTGCCTTACAAGCAGAGGGTCGGGGGTTCGAACCCCTCAGCCTCCACCATTTTTGTTTCTGATATTCAGAAATGAATGTGGGCATCCTAGTTAGGTATCCGATGTTGGGGATTAGCCAAGCGGTAAGGCAACGGACTTTGACTCCGTCATGCATAGGTTCGAATCCTATATCCCCAGCCACTTCAGTTAGACGGTGGTTGAGTTTAGATGATGAATCCGATTATAATTCGGGGAACCCATCAGACATGAGCCATTAGCTCAGTTGGTAGAGCACCTGACTTTTAATCAGGGTGTCGAAGGTTCGAGTCCTTCATGGCTCACTTTTTCTTGTTTATCTGCGCGTGTGGCGGAATTGGCAGACGCACTAGACTTAGGATCTAGCGTCTTTGACGTGGGGGTTCGAGTCCCTTCACGCGCACCATATTTAAGCGGACGTGGCTCAGCGGTAGAGCATCGCCTTGCCAAGGCGAGGGTCGCGGGTTCGATTCCCGTCGTCCGCTCCATTTTGCGCCCTTAGCTCAGCTGGATAGAGCGTTTGACTACGAATCAAAAGGTCGGGAGTTCGAATCTCTCAGGGCGCGCCATTAAATAACGGGATGTAGCTCAGCTTGGTAGAGCACCTGGTTTGGGACCAGGGGGTCGCATGTTCGAATCGTGTCATCCCGATTCTTAGTTTCATATGCGGGTGTAGTTCAATGGTAGAACTCCAGCCTTCCAAGCTGGTAGCGTGGGTTCGATTCCCATCACCCGCTTACTCAATTTTTGACTGGCATAGACCTCTTGCTGCTTGCGGCAAGAGGTTTTTTCTGCAAAAGAAGCTTTTTCCGCCTATAAAAAATACTGCACACTCAAAAAAAGTGTTGTATAATCTTAAAGTCTGCACCGCTTTACCGCGCAACAAGGTGGAGATTAGGATTCATTTTATTGTATGATATGGGGTAAGTCTCACGATGAACGTCGGCATACGCCCGCATCGTGATTGATCGTTATAAGGATGGGGGGAGCAGCATGACCGAACTTACGACTGCCGTAAGCAAGAGCAACTCCAATAACTTGCTTCGGCGAGACGTACGGTTCCTGGGAAATATTTTGGGCGAAGTCTTGGTTCATCAAGGCGGTAATGAATTGCTGGAGATCGTGGAGAAGATTCGCGAGACGAGCAAATCGCTGCGTTCATTGTTTTTACCCGAACTGCATACGGAGTTTAAAGAGATGATCAGTTCACTAGATCCGGAGAACCGTCATCAGGTAATTCGTGCTTTTGCAATTTATTTTCAGCTCGTGAACATTGCCGAGCAGAATCATCGGATTCGCCGCAAACGCGATTACGAACGCTCGGCCGGCGAGACGGTGCAGCCGGGTTCGATTGAGAGCGCGGTTCAGGAACTGCGCGAACGGGGCTTCTCCCAAGAGGAAGTTCATGAGATTATCAGCGGTCTCTCACTGGAACTGGTCATGACCGCTCACCCGACCGAAGCGATGCGCAGAGCCATTCTCGACATCCACAAGCGCATTTCCGACGATGTGATGGGGCTGGATAATCCGACACTCACGTTCAGAGAACGGGAACAGCTCCGCGAGAAGCTGCTGAACGAAGTGATAACCCTGTGGCAGACCGACGAGCTCCGTGACCGGAAGCCGACTGTACTCGATGAAGTACGAAATGGGATGTACTACTTCCATGAGACGATTTTTCATGTGCTGCCAGAAGTGTACGCCGAGCTGGAACGCTGCCTGAGCAAGTATTATCCGGGGCAGAACTGGCATGTGCCGACCTATCTGCGATTCGGCTCCTGGATTGGCGGGGACCGCGACGGGAATCCGTCGGTCACAGCTTCCGTAACGCTTCAGACTATGCGGCTGCAGCGTATTCTGGCTATTCGGGAATATCAGCGCATTATGCGCGAGCTGATGAAGTATCTCAGCTTCAGCACCAGCATTATCAAGGTAACGCCGGAGCTGCAGGAGTCGATCGCCAAGGACCGTGCAGTCATTACGCTGGAACGGGGAGAGGCTTGGCGCAACGCCAATGAGCCTTACCGGATTAAGCTGAGCTATATGATCCACAAGACGCAGAGCGTGCTGGATGATGAGACCAAAGGGACGCCGCAGCGCTATGCGTCGCCGGAAGAGTTCATTGAAGACTTGAAGATTATTGACCGCAGTCTTCGTCATCACTATGCCGACTATGTCGCCGATACTTATATCAAGAAGCTTATCCGCCAGGTTGAGCTATTCGGATTCCATACAGCAACGCTGGATATCCGCCAGCACAGCAAGGAACATGAGAATGCGATGTGTGAGATTCTTCGGAAGATGAACATCGCGGAGGATTACTCTCAGCTGGAAGAGCACGAGAAGGTGAAGCTGCTGGAGCAGCTGCTGAACGATCCTCGTCCGCTGACCTCCCCGTACCAGACGTACACGGAGAGCACGGAGGAATGTCTGGAAGTGTACCGCACGGTATTCCGGGCTCAAGAAGAGTACGGGCAGAAATGCATCACTTCCTATCTGATCAGTATGGCCGAAGCGGCCAGCGACATCCTAGAGGTTATGGTATTCGCCAAGGAAGTCGGACTCTTCCGCAAAGACAATGACGGAACGGTCGTCTGCACGCTTCAGGCGGTACCGTTGTTCGAAACCATTGACGACCTGCACAACGCTCCGCAAATTATGCGTACTGTGTTGGATCTGCCGATTTACCGTCAGGCTGTCACGGCAATGAATGACCTTCAAGAGATCATGCTGGGTTATTCAGACAGCAACAAGGACGGCGGCGTGGTGACGGCCAACTGGGAGCTGCGCGTAGCGCTTAAGGAATTGACCGCTACCGCCGAGTCTTACGGAATCAAGCTGAAGTTCTTCCACGGCCGCGGAGGCGCTCTGGGCCGCGGAGGGATGCCGCTGAACCGCAGCATTCTGGCTCAGCCGCCTTCAACAATCGGCGGCGGCATCAAGATTACGGAGCAGGGCGAAGTAATCTCCTCCCGGTACTCCATGCAGGGGATTGCCTACCGGAGTCTGGAGCAGGCAACGTCGGCGCTCATTACGGCAGCCATCAATGCCAGAACGCCGCACAGCGATCTCTACGAAGCCAAATGGGAAGAAATCGTGGCCAAGATTTCGGAAGTATCGCTGAACAAGTATCAGGATCTGATCTTCCGCGATCCCGACTTCCTGTCCTTCTTCAAGGAATCGACGCCGCTTCCGGAAGTCGGAGAGCTGAATATCGGTTCCCGTCCGTCGAAACGGAAGAACAGCGACCGCTTCGAGGACTTGCGGGCTATTCCTTGGGTGTTCGCCTGGACGCAGAGCCGCTATCTGCTGCCTGCCTGGTATGCGGCAGGAACAGGGCTGCAGAGCTTCTATGACGGCAAGGAAGAGAATCTGAACATCCTGAAGCAGATGTATGAGAACTTCTCGTTCTTCACTTCACTGATTGATACGCTGCAGACGGCCATCGTCAAGGCGGATCTCATCATTGCCAAAGAGTATACGAAGATGTCCAAGAACGAGGAGGCGCGTCAGCGCATCTTTGGTTTCATTGAAGAGGAATTCCGGCTGACTTCCGAGCTGATTCTAAAGATCACCGGCCAGCAGGATATCCTCGATAATGTGCCGGTCATTCAGGAATCGATCCGGCTCCGCAATCCGTACGTCGATCCGCTTAGCTACTTGCAGGTACAGCTTCTGATGGAACTGCGGGCTCTGCGCGAGAACGACCAGGATGATCCGGAGCTGCTGCGGGAAGTACTGCTGACGATCAACGGGATTGCCGCAGGAATGCGCAATACGGGCTGATCGTTCAGCCTGCCGGCTCGCCGGCTGCCCGGCGGCACGAGGATAATCAGAACCGGTTCATCCGGGCGGCTTGGTACGCCGCCGGTTGAGCCGGTTCTTTTTCTAACATGCCTTGATTTTTGGCCAGTGTTGAATTACGATTTAATTGCTTGTGCGTTAGAATATGGGAGATTATACAACAAGGTGGCGGCAAGTCTGGGGGAGTTCACGGGTGGAGAATTTGGAAGGCAGGCTAACGAGGCTTGCCCTGAAGGGCGACCAAAGCGCTTTTGCCGAAATTGTAGAACTATATAAGGATCGCATTTATCATCTGGGCTACCGGATGTTGAACAATCGCCACGAGGCGGAGGATATTGTGCAGGAGACCTTCCTGCGGGTCTACCGCAATCTGGACCGATATGACGAGAAGCAGAAGTTCTCGACCTGGATCTACCGGATCGCCACGAACCTCTGCATTGACCGACTGCGCAAGCGCAAGCCGTCTTTCTCGCTGGATGCCGAGCTGCCGGATCAGGAAGGGCTTGACGGGTATTCGCTTATTCCAAGCGACAACGTCACGCCGGAGAGCGAGCTGCTGTTGTCGGAGACCCAGCAGATGATCCATGAGGCAATCGACAGCCTTCCGGTGAAATACCGGTCGGTAATGATTCTGCGGTACTTGCAGGATTTGTCTCTTCAAGAGATCAGCGAAGTGCTGGACATGCCGGTCACGACGATCAAGACGCGCGTTCACCGCGGGCGTGAATTTTTGCGGCAGAAATTAGGCCCCAAAATGTAAAAATGAAGGATTTCAAAATGAAACCTTCGACCGGCTGGCACGTATGAAGGGGAGCAAGCCCTTATCGCACCCGGTTCACAACTGAAATAGCTTCATGAAAGGATTGGCTCCTATGGAATGCAAACTGGCCGTCTCTATGATGCACGACTACCTGGACGACGACTTGCCCGGATCGCAGCAGCGGGAATTGAAGGAGCATCTTCTATCCTGTCCGGATTGCCGTGCGAAGTTCAAAGAGCTGGAACAGACGGATCTGCTGTTATTCTCCATGATGCACCATACGCCTACAGTATCGGATGACCTGATGGGCAAGATCATGGGTGCACTGCCTCCGGCAAAGAAAGAGAACCGGTTCCTTGCCTGGATCAAGAGCCACCCGGCTGTTACGGCCGCTTCGTTCTTCCTGCTGGTCATGCTGATGAGCACGCTCACCTTCCGCAATCAGGACAATCAGCTCGTGGTCAAAGGCAATGATCTGGATCAGGTGGTCATTCAGGGAGATACCGTGATCGTGCCGAACGGCACCAAGATTGCCGGCGATTTGACGGTGGAGAACGGGAAGACCCGGGTCTACGGCGAAGTCAACGGCAACTTGACTGTAATTGACGGTTCCTTGTACAAAGCGTCTACTGCCCAGATTTCCGGACAGGTGAAGAGCATAGACCAGACAGTGAGCTGGATTTGGTACAAACTCACGCATCTGTTTCCGGACGCGGTGTACCGTTAACTGAATCTCCGCCGAATGACGGCGGGTATGTTGGCGCCTCTTTCTAAGGAAAGCGGCGCTTCTTTAATTTGAGGGGCACCGGGCAGAGAATATTTGTCAGACGATGGGCTAAACTTGCAACATGGCCCTGAACGTTATAACCTAGAACTACAAATGAAAGCGAACCGATACATAAACCCAGCAAACTGAAGGCGACGGGGGTTTTCGCGAAATGAACTACTTTACGGACTTGACCTGGAAAGAGTCCATGAAAGATATCATCGATATTCTGATCGTCAGTTATATTATTTATAAAGTTCTCAATATGGTTCGCGGCACACGGGCGGTGCAGCTGCTCAAGGGGATTCTGGTCCTCGTGGTCATCTGGGCATTCAGCACGCTGCTGGATCTCTATACGCTCAAGTGGCTGATGAACCAGATGTTCACCTTCGGGGTGCTGGCCGTATTCATCATCTTCCAACCGGAGCTTCGGCGGGGGCTGGAGCAGCTGGGCCGGGGGAAGTTCTTTGGGCGCTCGTCGGAGAACGACGAGGAGATCAGCAAGTTAATCGGCGAAGTGATTAAGGCGGTTAATTATTTAGCTCGGCGAAAAATAGGGGCGTTAATTGTTTTTGAACGCGCCACAGGTCTCAATGAATATACGGAATCGGGCATTCCGATGCAATCCATGGTCAGTTCGGAGCTGCTGATCAATATCTTTATCCCGAATACACCGCTGCATGACGGAGCGCTGATTATGCAGGGCAACCAGATTGCGGCTGCGGCCTGCTATCTGCCCTTGTCGGAGAATCCGTTCATCAGCAAGGAGCTGGGCACCCGGCACCGGGCGGCCATCGGCATCAGCGAAGTGGCGGATTCCGTCTCGGTCGTAGTCTCGGAGGAGACCGGACAAATCTCGCTGGCCATGAACGGGCAAATTGTGCGCGATATTAAGGAAGAATCGCTGATCTCCAAGCTGTATGAGGAGCTTCGTTCCCATTCCGTGCTGAAGGAGAAGAGACGTCCCGCTTTCTGGAGAAAGGGGGAGAAACGCAATGGATAAATGGATGAACATGAACAACAACAATTTCAACAAAATCCTTGCGCTCCTCTTTGCCGTCATTCTGTGGACGATGGTTCATATCGACAACACCATGCCGGCCTCCCAGTCGGCGGCGCGAGTCGAATCCAAAATCATCGAGAACGTGCCGATCCAGGTATCGGGTCTCGATGAGGACAAGTATGTTATGGACCCGCTGGAGACGACTTCGGTCCGGCTGCAAGTTCAAGGGAAGAATAACGATATCAATTTCGTCATGTCCGACGCTTACAAGGTTACGCTGGATCTCAGCGAGGTACAGCCCGGCGTTAATACGATTCCGCTGCATTACCGGCTTCCCCGGGGCGTGAGCCTGATCGCGATGACGCCCGATGTGGTGACGGTGCGGATTGAACTCCGGAATACGAAGACGTTCCCGGTAACCGTCCGAACGGAAGGGGCGCAGGCGGAAGGGTATCTGCTCGGAACGCCGGTGATCCAGCCGGAAGGCGGAGCGAAGGTGACGCTGCCAACCAGCGACCTCAGCCGTGTAGCCAAAGTGGGAGGAACGGTCGAACTGGATGGCGAGAAGACTACGGTATCGGTTAAGAAAATGAAGCTCTATGCCTATGATGCCAACGGCAACGAGCTCAAGGATGCCCTGATCGAACCGGCTACCGTCTCGGTGGTGATTCCGATTACGCTCCCGTATAAGACGGTTCCGCTGGAATTCAGCTACACGGGACAGCTGGCGGATTCGCTCGTCCTGTCCAGTGTAACGCCTGAAATGGATAATGTGGTGGTATACGGCAGCGAAGCGGCACTGGCCTCCGTCAACGCCTGCGAGGCCGTGATTGATCTGGGGGCCATCCGGCAGAGCGGTGAAACGACGCTCACGCTGAAGCCGCGGCTGCCCGAGGGGACGGAGCGGGTAGAACCGGATACGGTTCAGGTCGCAATCAGCGTCTCGCAGTCCGCGCAGCGGACCATTTCGGACATTCCGGTAACACTTCAGGGAGTCGCCGCCGGCATAAAAGCTGCGGTGACCGCTCCCGAAGACCAGAAGGTGTCGCTCGAGCTGACAGGGGCTTCCTCGCTGCTGCAGCAGCTCTCGGCTTCCAGTATCAAGGCTGTAGCCGATGTGAGCGGGCTGGCCGCCGGCAAGCATGTTGTGCCGGTGCAGGTATCGCTGCCCCGCTTCGTGTCGCTGAGCCAGCCGGAGCAGCGGCTGACGGTAACGGTGGCGCTGAGCGAGAAGCCTGCGTCCGGCGGGCTGCCCAGCGCATCCCCGGAGGCGTCGGCCACGCCGGAGCCGCCAGCCGAGCCGGCAAGCGGGACAGAACCGACCGCCCCGGCGCCGACGGTATCGCCGGACGGCAAGCCTTCCGGGGCGGTTCCGTCCCCGAGCAGCACCAGCGAGGAGGAAGCGGGAGACGGCCCTGACCGCACAACGGTAGGCGAGGCGCCCGAAATGGTGCGGCCTTGAAGAGACCGGACTGAGAAGGAAAACACATTACGGCCGGGTCTTCATATGTTATCATGATGTCAGGCATTGAACTGAACAGCATATTAAAGGAGAGCAGATATGGGCAAGTATTTTGGAACGGACGGTGTGCGCGGAGTCGCGAACCGGGAATTAACGGCGGAGATGGCTTACAGCATCGGACGGTGCGGGGGCTATGTGCTCACAGGCAATGTGGAGAAGCCCAAAGTCGTCATCGGCATGGATACCCGGATCTCGGGCCCGCTGCTGGAGTCGGCGCTTGTAGCCGGCATGCTGTCGATCGGAGCGGAAGTGATTCGTCTGGGTGTTGTCACGACCCCGGCGGTAGCCTATATTACGCGTCTTCTTCAGGCAGATGCGGGGGTCATGATCTCCGCGTCGCATAATCCGGTAGAAGATAACGGCATCAAATTCTTCGGCGGAGACGGCTTCAAGCTCTCCGACGAGACGGAACTCCGGATCGAAGAGCTGATGGATGCCGAGCAGGACGAACTGCCTCGTCCGGTCGGTTCCGGTCTGGGAACGGTACGGGTGGATCTGGAGTCGAAGCTTCATTATCTGGATTATTTGAAGACAACGATCTCCGGCACGTTCGAAGGGCTGAAGATTGTGCTGGACTGCGCCCACGGTGCTGCGTATGAACTGGCGCCGCGCCTGTTCCGCGAGCTGGGAGCGGAGGTGCACGCCATCGGAGCGGAGCCGGACGGCCTGAATATCAACGACGGCTACGGCTCGACGCATCCCGGGAAGCTGCGGGAAGAGGTGCTGCGCCTGGGCGCCGATCTCGGTCTTGCCTTCGACGGCGACGCCGACCGGCTGATTGCCATCGACGACCAAGGCGATGAGGTAGACGGCGACTTCATTCTCTGCATCTGCGGCGATGCCATGAACCGCGCCGGCAAGCTGAAGGGCGGCACCGTGGTATCGACGGTGATGAGCAATATCGGCTTCTACAAGGCGACGGAGAAGCTGGAGCTGAAGACGGCCAAGACGGCTGTCGGAGACCGGTATGTGATGGAAGAAATGCGCCGCGGCGGTTATAACCTGGGCGGGGAGCAGTCCGGCCATGTGATTTTCCTGGATTACAATACGACCGGGGACGGCATTCTGACCGCAATCCAGCTTGTGGACACGCTTCGCGCTTCGGGCAAGCCGCTCAGCGAGCTGAAGGCAATGATGACGAAATATCCGCAGGTTCTGGTCAATGTGCGGGTACAGGACAAGACGAACTATCCGAACAATCCGGCCATTGAGGCCGCCATCCTTGAGGTGGAAGGGAAGCTCGGGGATAACGGCCGCGTGCTGGTCCGTCCTTCGGGTACGGAGCCGCTGATCCGCGTTATGGCGGAAGGCCCGGTGAAGGAAGACCTGGACCGCTATGTGGGACAGATTGTGGAAGTTGTCCAGCGCGAGCTGGTATAAGCGAGCTGTGCGAATATGGGACCGGCGGACTGCGCGTGAGCGCGGATTCGCCGGTTTTTTTGCATGCGACATTCGACCTATTTGATTGCCAAAGCGGCTCAGGGTGCATATAATAGACTAAGGCTTCATGATTCCGAAGGAGAAAGTGAGGATCGGGGTAGAGCAACGCAAGCGCCAGAGCTTGAACTGCGCGGGGGACTTCAGGGTCACGGCAGATTGAGCTGACGAGGTGGAGGTGTTCGAAATGTTCGGCGGGGACCTCCCGGTGATGCGCCAGAGCCGTAAGCGGGAACGGAAAATGAGCAGGGCAACCGCTCAGACAAAGCTTCCGCGGGCGCCGCACTTGTACGATTTAACAACGGGCAGGTGCATGAGTGATCGAAAGACAGCAGAGTGTATTGAAGGGACAACTGAATAACGCTTGTTCGCTGCGACATGCCGCACGGCACGTTTCTTTCCTCATGCCGCCCGAATACAACCAACTGGACGGAGGAAAATAGTATGTGTGGTATCGTGGGATATATTGGTAGTCGGGATTCGCAGGGAATTCTGGTGGAAGGATTGAAGAAGCTGGAATACCGCGGATACGATTCCGCAGGCATCGCCGTGTTCACCAAGGACGGTCTGCAGGTCGCGAAGGCCCAGGGACGTCTTGCCAATCTGGAGGAAAAGCTCGGTCATGCACCGCTGGCCGGCAGCGCCGGCATTGGTCATACCCGCTGGGCGACCCACGGCAAGCCGTCGGATGCCAATTCCCATCCGCACACGGACGAGAGCCACAAGTTCTCGGTCGTGCACAACGGAATTATTGAGAACTATCTGGAACTCAAGGAAGAGCTGATGGAGCAGGGCTGCCATTTCTCCTCCGAGACGGATACCGAAGTGATTTCTCATCTGATCGCACGCGAATATGAAGGGGACATCGTCAAGGCGGTGCAGAAGGCCATTACGTTCATGCGCGGAGCTTTTGCGCTGGGCGTGCTGACGGAGTATGAACCGGATAAACTGGTTGCTGTCCGCCAGGCCAGCCCGCTGATTATTGGCATCGGCGAAGGCGAGAACTTTATCGGATCGGATATTCCGGCACTGCTGGAATACACCCGGAACGTCTATATTCTGAACGACGGCGAAATGGCCGTTCTGACCCGCGATGCTGTCGAATTAATGACCATCGAGGGGAATTTTATTGCTCGGGAAATGATGACTGTCGATTGGGATGCCGTAACCGCAGAAAAAGGCGGCTTTGAGCATTTCATGATGAAAGAAATTCATGAGCAGCCGAAGGCTTACCGCGACACAATGCGCGGACGGGTCAATGCCGAAGGCAACCGCGTCATTCTCTCCGAGCTGAACCTGACGGAAGAGCAGATCAAGAACATCACGAACATTCAGATCGTGGCCTGCGGAACGGCTTATCATGCCGGTCTGGTTGGACGCAATATGATTGAAGGACTGGTGCGCATTCCCGTAGAGAATGATATCGCTTCGGAGTACCGTTACCGTTCGCCGATCGTATCGCCGAGCACACTGGTCATAGTCGTGAGCCAATCCGGCGAGACGGCCGATACGCTGGCTGCGCTGCGTGAAGGCCATGCCGGCGGCGCTCATGTGCTGGCCATTACGAATGTAGTGGGCAGTTCGATCGCCCGTGAGGCCGACAGCGTGCTGGTTACCCAGGCGGGGCCGGAGATTGCGGTCGCTTCCACCAAAGCTTATACCTCGCAGGTTATTGCGTTCGCGCTTCTGGCTCTGTATCTAGCGGAAGTCCGCGGTACGCAGTCTGAGGAGCAGGTAAAGGCCACTCTGGACGCTATGAACGAACTGCCAGAGCAGGTAGAAGAGGTGCTGGCCCAGAAGGAAGCCATCAAGCTGTATGCCGAGTCGATTGCCGAGCATGACCACCTGTTCTTCCTCGGACGGGGCGTTGACTGGGCCGTTGCTCAGGAAGGCTCGCTGAAGCTGAAAGAGATCTCTTATATCCACTCCGAAGCCTATGCCGCCGGCGAACTGAAGCACGGTACACTGGCGCTGATCGAAGAGGGCATTCCGGTAATCGCTCTGGCGACCCAGGAGTCGGTGCTCGAGAAGACGATCAGCAACATCAAGGAAGTTAAGGCCCGCGGCGCCGACGTTCTGGCGATCACCGACGAAGCTCACGTCAACGACGTGCTGAAATCCGTCGATCAGGCTTTTGTCATTCCGAAGACCCTGCCGCTGCTGACTCCGGCTCTGTCGGTTGTTGTCACCCAACTGCTGGCCTACTACGCCTCCCTGGCGCTGCAGCATGACGTCGATAAGCCGAGAAACCTGGCGAAGAGTGTGACGGTGGAGTAGGAGAAGTTTTGAGGGGACAGCAGGTGTCCGGTAAGACGGATACCTTCACATTGCATGAGCCTCTTTTATAACAGAATTAGTGAATGGAAGAATATCATAATGGCTTCGCCCCTCTGCTTAGAAGGGCGAAGCCATTATTCATTTTCCGGAAAATGTCTGGGTATCGTTCAGTGCGCTACAAGCCGCCTCTGGTAACTTGACCTGTTAAATCTTCAAGATGGTCTCCAAAAACGCCAGATACTTGGGGTCGTCTTCCATAAAGATCGCAATACCGCCGCCCATGTAAGCCCGGGTGAGCTCGTCGGCGGCCTTGGTATGGTTCCCCTGTTCGTAATATAACTGTCCCAGCCGAAGGTGAATGTAGGGGTTACCCAGCCCATTCGGGCAGCGTACAGCATTATAGAAGGACTTGAAGGCCTTATCATAGTTCTTCATCCGGTAGTGGGCATCCCCGATCGCCACATAGATCCAGGTAGCGGCTTCCCATTCTTGAGGGTTGTCCGGCAATAGGCGGAGGGCGGCCAGATAATTTTGCTTGGCGGCATTGAGATTGCCCGTTCTCATGAACGCGTCGCCTTGTGTACACAGAGCCTTGATGGCGGAATAAGTAGAATCCGAAAGCTGCACAGCGATCTCTCCTGTTCTAGTGGATGGGATAATTAAAAGGGCCGAAGAGGATGGCCTTCAGAAATTTCGGTCCAGCAGGATTCCGGTTTGCTCGGCCATGACGCGCGGCGGTAAGGGCATGCCGTTCTTGAACCACCATTCCACCGCGCCCACAATTGCTGCGCCAAAAAACTGAAGGATTATCTCCTCGTTCAATCCTTGATTCTTGCCTTCGGCAACGTCAATTTCCGCATGGTACTCTTCAATGACAAGGTCCAGGAATTGACTGCGGAAGAAAGCGGCGCTTTTGGTAGTGAGCATGGTTGAGAAGAACAGATGTTTATCCGCGAAGTATTCGAACCAGATATAATTCCCTTCTTGGAAAGTCAGATCGGATGCAGAATGGCATAGTTCGCGAAGATTGTGGATATGTTCTTCGATGATTTGATCAAGCAAGTCGTATTTATCCAGGTAATGAAGGTAGATAGTACCCCGGTTCACATTTGCCCGCTCGGCAATATCCTTGATGGTAATTTCCTCGAAGCTGTGTTCCGTCATTAATTCAAGAAGCGACTTCTTGATTGCCTCCTGTGACTTGATTACCCGTCGATCCACTTTGGCCATCTCACTCTTCACCCTTCCCAGATAATCGGCAATTCGCAAGGAAGTGTTCATTAATCTACACCATCCGGGGAATTGATTATTGCAGGCTTTCGGTTTCTGCTTAGAATTATAAACATGAGTTGATTAAACAATCAATGTTCGTTTTGTTTGGCACTGTATCTGTGCCGGAGATCTTAGACAAACCGCCTATAATCTATACAAGGAGAAGAAAAGCATGTTTAACGAAACGTTCAAATTAACCAATGGAATCGAACTTCCCAAATTGGGTCTTGGCACTTGGCTGCTTGATGACAAGCAGGCTGCACAGGCTGTGCGGGATGCGGTATCCATCGGCTACCGCCATATCGACACCGCGCAGGCATACGGCAACGAAGCCGGTGTAGGAGAAGGCGTCCGTACCTGCGGGGTGCCCAGGGAAGAGCTTTTTATCACGACAAAGGTAGCAGCCGAATTAAAAGACGCGGACGCCGCTGCGCAGTCCATTGAGGCCTCTTTATCACAACTGGGACTGGAGGACTTGGACCTGCTGATTATTCACAGCCCGCAGCCTTGGAATCAGTTCCGGGAAGCGAATCGCTATTTTGACGAGAATAAAAGAGTGTGGAGAGCGCTGGAGACCGCTTATAAGGCCGGCAAAGTTAAGGCCATCGGCCTTTCCAACTTCCTTCAGGACGATGTGGAGAATATTCTGTCCAGCTGTGAGATCAAGCCGATGGTCAATCAGATTCTGGCCCATGTGGGCAATACGCCGCTGGAACTGATTGAATTTTGCCAAAAGAATGACATCGCAGTAGAGGCGTATTCCTCTATTGCCCATGGCGCCATTCTGGACCATGCGGAGATGAAAGTCATCGCGGACCGGTACGGCGTTTCGGTCGCCCAGCTTAGCCTGCGTTATGGCATTCAGCTAGATCTGGCGGTGCTGCCCAAGACGGCAAATCCGGATCATATGAGAAACAACGCAGAGCTTGATTTTGTAATCGGCGATGAAGATATGGAGACGCTGAAGCATATGGAGCGCATCCGGGATTACGGCGAGCACAGCTTTTTCCCGGTATTCGGCGGAAGAATGCAGTAATGCGATAGGGGAGGAGTTCATATGGCCAAGCATGAAGAGGTAAAAAACGGGGTGATTTTCCCGTCGGGACCCCCAAATGGCGCCTACGCCCAATTTTTTGTCGGGCAAAGCTATTTGCAATCTTTGGTTTCGGATCCTGACCTTAATGTAGGTGTTGGAAATGTGACTTTTGAACCCGGGTGCAGAAATCATTGGCACATTCACCGGAACGGATATCAGGTGCTGCTGGTAACCGGCGGCGAAGGCTGGTACCAGGAAGAAGGGAAACCTGCGCAATTTCTGCAAGCCGGAGATGTGGTGGTGACCCATGACGGCGTTAAACACTGGCATGGCGCTGCCAAAGACAGCTGGTTTGAACATCTCGCGATTACCGCAGGCACGCCCGAATGGCTGGAGCCCGTATCGGACGAGCATTACAGCAAACTTATCGAGCCCACCCGTTGTATCTAACTGGATAACTCACTCTATTAAAAGTTTGATATAGCTTGAAAGAGAGAATGACAATGACCGACTTGCGCTTCAAGTTTGACGAGGACCCGCTGAATTATGATCGATCCCGTCCTGCCTATACGGAGGCCATGTTCGAGGATATCATCCATTACGCGTCGCTGGACAAGTCCAAGGAGGCGCTGGAGATCGGGGTGGGAACGGGCCAGGCCACGCTTCCGTTTCTGAGGACCGGCTGCAGGGTTACGGCCGTGGAGCTGGGCGGAAATATGGCCCGGTTTGTGAGGGACAAGTTCGCCGAATATGCGAATTTTCAGGTTCTGCATACCGATTTTGAGAGCTATGAGGGTCGTTCCGGGTCGTTTGATTTCATCTACTCGGCGACGGCGTTTCAGCAGGGAATTGCAGCCGCCATCGAAGGTTGCGGCCAGAAGCTGCATATCGACGATACCATCGACCTGTATTTAGCGACAAAAGAAAGTGGAGCGGCGCATCCGCCGCTTCGATGAAACAGCCGAGGCGGCTCCAGCCGAGCGCTTGCTGTAGGATTGCCGAGTTATCCAGGAATTCTGGAATAACTCGGCTTTTTTGCGTTCTCATGAAAGCGCGTTTATTGGAAATCCAATAAAAGTAGAATTTCTCCCAATGACCGTTTCCTTACGCTCCCAGAGGAACACCTCTATAATTATGAATGCGGTTACAAAAACCACGCTTTATACAAAAGGGGAGGCAAAGTATGAAAAGCATGAAACGTCTGGTTGCCGGTATTTCTACGGTGCTTGTAGTGTCTTCAGCTCTTACGGCCTGCGGCGGTAACAACAACAACAATTCCAACTCCAACTCGTCTTCGGGCGCAGCGGGCGCCAGCGCGGCTCCGGCAGCGTCGGCAGCGGCTCCGGCCAAGGGATCGGGCGAGAAGGTCACAATCAACCTGTGGAGCTTCACGAATGAAATTCCGGATATGGCGAAGAAATACAAGGAACTCCATCCGGATGCGAATGTAGAGTTCAAAACAACGGTAATCGCAACGACCGACGGCGCTTATCAGCCGGCGCTGGACCAGGCGCTGGCCGCCGGAGGCAAGGACGCTCCGGACATCTATGCAGCGGAATCGGCCTTCGTTCTCAAATACACGCAGGGCGACGCTTCCTCGTATGCCGCCAACTATTCCGATCTCGGTCTGGATGACAAGATGGTCAAGGATGCAGGCATCGCCCAGTATTCGGTTGATATCGGCAGCAAGGACGGCCAACTGAAAGGACTTGGCTATCAAGCGACTGGAGGCGCATTCATTTACCGCCGTTCCCTCGCGAAGGAAGTCTTCGGAACGGATGATCCTTCCAAGATCAAGACGGAAGTGGGACCGGGCTGGGATAAGTTCTTCGAAGCCGCGGCCAAGCTGAAAGCGAAAGGATATGCGATCGTCTCCGGCGACGGCGACATCTGGCATCCGATCGAGAACAGCTCCGACAAGGGCTGGATTGTTGACGGCAAGCTGCACATCGATCCGAAGCGCGAACAGTTCCTGGACTACTCCAAGAAGCTGAAAGACAACGGCTACCACAATGATACGACCGACTGGACAGAAGGCTGGTACGCCGATATGTCCGGCACCGGCGCCAAGCCGGTATTCGGATTCTTCGGCCCGGCATGGCTCATTAACTACACGATGAAAGACCAGGTTAAGACGACGAACGGCGACTGGGCCATTACCGAACCGCCGACCGGCTTCTTCTGGGGCGGCACCTGGCTGCTCGCGAACAAGGATGTCGTGAAGGATGATGCCAAGAAGCAAGCTGTGGCAGATTTCGTGAAATGGGTAACGCTGGACACTTCCGAGACCGGTCTCCAGTATCTGTGGGCCAACGGCACCATGAAGGCAGGCGAACAGGGCACGAAAGACAGCGTCGCTTCCTCCGTCGTCATGTCCAAGTCCAACGGCGAAGTTCCGCTGCTCGGCGGACAGAATATGTTCGACGTCTTCGTTCCGGCCAACGCCAACGCATCCGGTAAGAACCTGACCCAGTACGACGAAACGATCAACAAGCTCTGGCGCGATCAGGTGCGTGAGTACACGGCAGGCAACAAGAGCCGCGACGACGCCATCGCCACCTTCAAACAGCAGGTCAAAGACCAGCTTGATATCGACAGCGAATAACAAGGAGTCGAAGGGGCGGGAAGCTATCCCGCCCTTTCCCATTAATCCGTGAGGTGAGAGCATGCGCCGCAAAGGTGTGAACTATTCGAAGTACGGCTACATTTTTACCCTGCCGTTTGTCCTGGCTTTTCTCGTATTCTCGCTCTATCCGATCCTGTACACTGCGCTGATCGGCTTCACCGATATGAAGGGCCTGATTCCCAAGCCGATTCATATCCTGGATAACCCGTTTCAGAACTTCAAGGATCTGCTGTATCACAACCCGACGTTCATCAAGTCTCTGAAAAATACGGGTCTGCTCTGGGTAATCAACTTCGTTCCCCAGATTGTGCTCGCGCTTCTGCTTACCGCCTGGTTCACCAACAAGCGGCTGAACATCAAAGGCCAGGGAGCTTTCAAGGTTCTGCTCTACATGCCGAATATCATTACAGCGAGTACCATTGCGGTGCTCTTCAGCAGTTTATTCGCCTATCCGATGGGCCCGATTAACAGTCTGTTTCAATCGCTGGGATGGTCCGACGCCCCGATCTTCTTCCTTCAGGATAAGACGACGGCCCGGGGTATCGTGGCATTCATCCAGTTCTGGATGTGGTACGGCAACACGATGATCGTTCTCGTTGCAGGTGTAATGGGCATCAATCCGGCCCTCTTTGAGTCCGCGGCGATTGACGGAGCGAACGGCATTCAGACGTTCTTCCGCATCACGCTGCCGAGTCTTCGCACGATCCTGCTGTTCACGCTGATTACATCGATGGTGGGCGGTCTGACGATGTTCGATATTCCGCAGCTGTTCCTCGCAGGCGGTCCGGACGACTCTACGCTTACCACGTCCATGTTTATTTACGGTCAGGCCTTCAAGGGAAGCTACATGTACAACAAGGCTGCGGCTGCAAGTATGATTATGTTCCTGATTACGGCGGTATTGTCGGCTGTGCTCTTCTATCTGATGCGCGACCGCGATGCCGGCCGATTGAAGAAAGCCGAGAAATTGAGACGGAGAGCGGCAGCACAGGCAGCAGCCGTAAGGGAGGTGTAGACCGATGGAGAGAGTTGAGAAGACAGGTACCTTCAACCGGAAATTGACCAAAACGATCATCTATGTGGTCTGCATCGGCCTGGCGCTGCTCAGCATTCTTCCGTTCTGGATTATGTTCGTGAACGCCACGCGTTCTACACCGGAAATCCAGAGCGGCGTCTCGCTGATTCCTTCCAGCCATATGATGACCAACCTGCATGTGCTGCTCGACAAGAGCTTTGACCCGATTAAAGGCTTTCTGAACTCCTTTATTATTTCCAGCTCGGCGACGATCTGCACCGTCTACTTCTCTTCGCTGACGGCCTATGGCCTGGTCGCCTACGACTGGAAGCTGCGGGGTCCGTTCTTCACCTTCATTCTGTGCGTCATGATGATTCCGGCCCAGGCCAGCGCCATCGGCTTCTACCAGTTCATGTACAAACTGCACTGGACGAACAGCTTCCTGCCGCTCATCCTGCCCGCAATTGCGGCGCCGGCGGTCGTCTTCTTCATGCGCCAGTACTTGCTGGCGACCCTGTCGCTTGAGATCGTTGAGGCGGCCCGCGTGGACGGCTCCGGCGAATTCAAGACGTTCAACCGGATTATTCTGCCGCTGATGATGCCGGCGGTGGCGACGCAGGCCATCTTCGCCTTTGTCGGCAATTGGAACAACCTGTTCATGCCGCTGATCCTGCTGACGCAGAAGGAGAAATACACCATGCCGATTATGGTCAGCCTGCTGCGCGGGGATATTTACAAGACGGAATTCGGCTCGATCTATATGGGCCTTTCCCTGACGGCGCTGCCGCTGTTCGTCGTGTACTTCCTGCTGTCCCGTTATATTATCGCCGGCGTTGCGCTCGGCGGCGTCAAAGAGTAAGCATCTACTCCATTAGGCTTCTTAGCGCTTGATACCGACATTCAAGGAGGAATACCGAATCGTGGCTGAGTTCAACCAACCGCTAGTTACCCATATCTTCACTGCCGATCCGTCCGCCCATGTGTTCGAGGGCAAGCTGTATATCTATCCCTCGCACGACATTGATCATGACGGACCGACGAACGACAACGGCGACCAGTATCAGATGGAGGACTACCATGTGCTCTCCATGGACGGTCCGGACGCGCCCTGCGTCGATCACGGGCTCGCGCTGCACGTGCGGGACGTAGCCTGGGCTTCCGAACAGATGTGGGCGCCGGATGCCGCCTGCCGGAACGGCATGTATTATCTGTTCTTCCCGGCCCGCGACAAGGACGGCATCTTCCGGATCGGGGTCGCCACTTCGGCTTCTCCGGCCGGTCCGTTCCGGGCCGAAGCGAATTACATCGACGGCAGCTTCAGCATTGATCCGGCCGTGTTCATCGACGAAGACGAACGCGCGTACATGGTCTTCGGCGGACTGTGGGGCGGACAGCTGGAGAAGTGGAAGACCGGCGAGTACCAGGCGGACGCCGCGGAGAAAGAGCCGGGCGAACCGGCTTTTGGCCCCCGGATGGCCGAACTGACGGAAGACCTGCTGGCCTTCAAGGCCGCACCGCAGGAGATCAGCATCGTGGACGGAGCGGGCCAGCCGCTTCTGGCAGGGGACGAGGACCGGAGATATTTTGAAGGCCCCTGGATGCACAAGTACAACGGCAAGTATTATTTGTCGTATTCGACAGGAACCACCCACAAGATTGTCTACGCCGTCAGCGACAAGCCTTTCGGCCCCTATGTGTTCCAGGGAACGATCCTGGAGCCGGTGGTAGGCTGGACGACGCATCATTCCATTGTGGAGTTCGAAGGCAAGTGGTATCTGTTCTATCATGACGCCTCGCTGTCCGGCGGAGTGGACCACAAGCGCTGCGTGAAATTCACCGAGATCCAATATGACGAGCAAGGACGGATTCTGCCGGTTCAGCTGTAGCTGAAAGGGCGCATCCGGCCGGAAGTGAAGAGCAAGAACAGGCAAAGCCCCGGGGGGAAGCTCCCGGGGCCTTGCTGCGTTTACGCCGCCCGCGTATTCATCATTGCAGCGAATCCATACACTTAGGATGTCAAAATCGCGTGTTATTACCGAAAGGATTAGCCGGTCCCAAGGGGTGCTAGATTAGAGGTAGACCAAAAGACATTCTAAACGGGAGGCTATAACGAATGGGAACCGTTTTTGCGGGGAAGGAAATTGAATTCAGCTATAACCAGAAGAAACCGGTGCTCAACCGGTTGTCGCTGTCCATCGGAGAGAAACAAATCTTCGGTCTGTTGGGACCGAACGGAGCCGGGAAGTCCACCTTGACCAAGGTCATGCTGGGACTCGACAAGCCCCGGGGCGGGACGATTCAGTGGTTCAACGAACGCCTGAACGCCAGCACGAACAAGCGGGTCGGCTACGTTCCGCAGGATCTGGCCCTGATGTACGACTTGTCCGCTTACGACAATGTCATGTTCTTCGGCAAGCTGTACGGGCTGAAGGGAGAGAAGCTGAAGAAGCAGATCCAGTTCGCGCTCGAATTCGTCGGCCTCTGGGAAGAACGGGCGCAGAAGCCCAAGAAATTCTCGGGCGGCATGAAGCGGAGACTGAACATCGCGTGCGGCATCGTGCACAACCCGGATGTCATTATCCTCGACGAGCCGACCGTTGGCGTCGATCCCCAGTCCCGCAACCGCATCCTGGACGCCATCCTTGAGCTGAACCAGCTCGGAACCACCGTCGTGTACATCTCGCATTACATGGAAGAGGTCGAGAAGATCTGTACGCATGTCGGAATTATCGACAAAGGGCGCCTGCTCTGCCAGGGCGAGCTGGGCGACATTATTGAGGAATTCACCGACGAAGCGGTCATCCGCCTGGAGCTGCAGAAGAAGAAGGCGCATTACGCCGAGCAATTGAAGCCGTTCACCGTTCTGGAGTCTGAAGAACCCTACATCCATCTCAGCATGCCCAAGCATGACGTCCATTTCATCAGTCGGATCAAGGAAGCGTTCGGGGACGACGTCAAAAGCTTCCAGTATGTCTCGCCGAACCTGGAGCAGGTGTTCTTCAAACTAACCCAAAAGAATCTGAGGGATTAAGCCATGTGGACCATATTTATAACGAGCATGAAACGAAAGGTCAAGAATCCGGTCGTGATCGTGAACTACATTCTTCTGCCGCTCCTGTTGATCGTAATCCTCGGCAACGCGCTGTCCGGGGTGTTCGACAGCAAAGACGAGCCGGAGACGAAATCGTCCGCTGCCGACCGCGTGAAGACCGTGGTGATCAACGAGGACAAGGGGCAGGCGGGACAGCAGATCGTTGCTTTTCTGAAAGGGGAAGCCAACCGATCGCTGCTGGAGGTTCAGACCGGAACGAATGACGCCGCAGCCAAGCAGCTGCTGAAGGACGGCAAGGCCGAGCAGTACATCCATATTCCGGCCGGGTTGTCCCAAGGGACGGCGGGCGCCGAGGGGGTAACCGTATACGGGAAGGATTCCGACATTGAGAAAATCAAGGTAACGGAGCTGACGCTCTCGGCGTTCTCCGACGGTTATCTGGCCATGAAGCTGTCCAAGGCGGAGAATCCCGCCGCAGCTTACACCCATGCCTATGCTCCGCTGCTGAAAGATCCGCAGCAGGCCGCAGCCGCAAGCGCTCCGGCAGCCGGGACTAAGGCCAAAGAGGCGTCCGGCGTCTCCGCCATCAGCTATTACGGCGTAACGATGCTCGTGCTGATTCTCGTCTACGGACTGGCCAATACGATGAACTTCGTGAAGGAAGAGTACAGCGAGGCGCTGGGCGAGCGCTATCTGGTGTCGCCTGTCTCCCGGGTAGGCCTTATCATGGGGCAGTTCCTGACGGGGTGCAGCATCACGGTGCTTCAAGGACTGATTATCGTACTGTGCGCCAAATGGTTCTTTCAGGCGGATTACGGGAACAGCCTGCTGTTCGTCTTCTTCATCATCCTCGCCGGCTCGATCTTCTTCAATGCCCTCGGGCTTCTGCTCGGCGTAATCAGCCGCCGGGTCAAGCAGCTGGACGGAGTGGTTACGATTCTGATTCCGGCGATGACCTTTATCGGCGGCGGGTTTATCAAGATGGATATGGGCGAGCTGAGAGAGCTCAGCATCAATGAGATTTTTCAGCAGCCGCTGTTCGATTATATGCAGCAGGGCATCGTGAAGCTGATGCCGGTGTACGGCGCATTGGGCTACGCGTTCGTATTCATGGCCGTCTCGGTATTCCTGCTGTCGCGGAAAGGGGTCCGGTAAAGATGCGGGTGTTCGAACTCTACATGAAGCGGATCATCAGACGCAGGATGACCCTGATTCTGATTCTCGTTCTGCCGATTGTCTTCACGTATTCCGTCGTGGCGCAGTATAAGCAGGCGCAGCAGGTAACGCTGACGCTGTACGCCAAGGACGCCGCTGTCGGGGCTTATGTAACCGGGATGCTGGAGAAGCAGGACGTTATCGTCAAGCAGGCCGATTCCAGAGAAGAGGCCGCAGACAGCAGCTCGAATCTCGGCGTGGTGCTGACGCAGTCGGCGTCCGAGGTGTACAGCGGCAAGGGGGCAGTGACGGCCCTGAAATACGCGAAGGAGCAGTCCTTCAATTCCAGCTCGCTCGAGGTCAAGATCAACAGTGTGCTGTCGGTGATGCAGACGCTGGCGCGCAATGCTCCGGACGAGGGCGCTTTTGCCGCCAGTCTCAAGAAGGCGGCGGAGGCCAAGCCGGCCATCGAGGTTCACCGCAGCATCCTGGGCAACCCGAACGCGGTCGTGCTGACGAGCTCCTTCAATATGATCGTCTTCATCATCATGTTCCTGACGATGACGAACACGATGCTCTTCCTCGGGGATAAAGTGCACACGACGACGCAGCGCATTCTGCTAGCCGCCTACAGCAAGCTAAGCTATTACATCCAGACGGCCGCCGTGTTCGCCGTCGTCGGCGTCGTGCAGTTCCTCATTATGATCGGCCTGCTGACCGCCGTCTTCCGGATCGAACTGACTCTCTCGCCGGTTCAGCTGCTGCTGCTGATCCTGGCCTACGGTCTGCTGAACGTCGTCGCCGCCGGCATCGGGCTCCTTCTCGTCAGCCGCACGACCGGCAATGCGACAGGCCGGCTGCTGATCTCGGTGGTCTGTCTGCCGATGGCCATGCTGGGCGGGACGCTGTGGCCCAGCTCGATTATGCCGGAGAGCATGCAGCGGCTGGCCCGGATTCTGCCGACCAACTGGATCACCGAGGTGAATGCCGAGATGTTCAGCGGGTTCGGCCGGCATGCCGGAGAGATTGCTCTTCATATCGGCAGCCTGGGCGTGCTGGCGGTGCTGTTGTTCCTTCTGCTGATGCGGGTCCGCACAGAGAATATTTAGGGAGAGAGGAGGAAGGCGGATGGAACCTGTAAGAAGCGGCGTCCGGCAGTACGCGATGCACCCGCTGCATGAGAAGATTGTCTATGCCGAGAAGCACCGCAAGAATTATGATATTTACTTTGAGCTCGAGCTCAGCCGCAGTCTGGACCCGTCCGGCGTTGAATCCGCCGTAGAGGATGTGCTGGGATTCTATGAAGCGCTCCGTCTGCGGGTTGCCCGGGCGGAGGACGGCGCCGGGTACGCCTTCCGCCTGCAGCCGGACGAAGGCGGCGAAGGATTCCGGAGCGGGACGACGCTTCAAGGGGAGAAGCTGGATCTATTCGGCGGGGGACCGCTCGCCCGGTACTACTATGACCCGGAGCGGGGACGTCTGGAATTTCTGATCCACCATCTGGTCTTCGACGGCGACTCGCTCGGCCAGTTCGCCGCTGCGCTGGAGCGGCGGCTGGCGGGCGGGGGCCTTCCCTCCCCGGAAGACGCGGGAGGCTGGTCTCCCCAGCCGCCGGCGCGGGGAGACGAGGGGGCCGAGCGGCAGAAGGCCCGCTTCCGGGAAGACTTCGCCCGGGCTCAGAGGGGCCGGGAACCGGAACGGGAACGGCTGGAGAATCCCGCCTACGGCTCCATCCGGCTGTCGCCGGAGGCCTGGACGGCGCTCGGCTCGCTGGCGAAGAAGTGGAGGACGACGCGCTTCGCCGTCTCGGCCTTCACGGCGGCGCTGCTGACCGGACAGAAGGAGAGCATCGCCGGAGTCGTGGTGTCCCGCCGGGACCCGAGAATCCAGAGCGGCAGCGTCGGCAACTTCACGGATGTGGCGCCCTGTGTGCTGCGGCTGGACGGGTCCGCCGGCTTCGCGGCGAATGCCAGAGGCATGCTCCGGCAGTGTCTCCACGGAATGACAGGCTCGGAGGGCCTGTCCTATGGCGAGTATATGGAATTGCTTGGAGCCGGCGGCTATGACTTCGTGCTCTCCTACACGAAGATGGCCGACCCGCTCCGGGAGTCGGCTTATCTCCTCGGCCTGACGCTGGGAAGCTATCTGTACAAGTATGACAACCATCTTCAATTCAATGAGTATGAAGACGGCCTGTCCCTCGAATTCCGCTGCGATTGTCCGCGGGTCCGCCGCGTGAGCGAACAGCTGGAGCCGGCGCTGCTGGCGCTGGACCGGGCTGACCCCGACGAGCGGCTTCGGCCGCCGCTTGGGAGCGGCATGGCGACCGACCCGGCGGCGGGCGAAGCGTCCGCCCAAGCGGCAGACGGATCGCCGGAATCGCCTGGGAGCGAACCGCTTCCGCCCGCCGCGGCAGGCAGAACGCCGCTCCGCTCCGCCCCCGCATCCTCCGTCACCCGGACCTTAAGCAATCTGCTGGGGCGCGGCGCGGATTCGGACCTTCTGATGGAGGTTCTCACCTCGTTTGACATTGCCTATCTGATTACCGAAGCCTACGAAAGCTGGGGCATCCAGCTGACCTACCATGATGTCTATGACTCCCATACTCTCGGCGACCTCAAGAACCGGCTGAAGCAGCTGGCCGGCGGGGCGGAAGCGGACTTGGAAGCCGCCGCCGCCCTGGAGACCGGGCCGCCTGCGGACTCCAAGCTTCCGGAAGCCCCCCGGCAGTACCGGCTGCCGGGATTCGGAACTGCCATCTTCATCGACAGCTTCCGCTTTCTCCACTCCGACCTCTATGATGTCCGCTACGCCTTCCGGCTCGGCAGGGATATGGAACCCGGCTCATTCCGCCGGGCGGTTCAGGAGACGATCCGGAGCAATGAAATCTTCTTCACCGCCTTCGCGTATGGCGGAGGAGAAGTCACGGCGACGGCAGGAGCCGGGGAGGAGGTTGAACTTCCGGTCCTGGAGCTGGAGAGCCTCGCCGATCTGGAGCGGCAGCGCAAGACGATCAGCCCGAGAGCGGGCGGAGCCCTGTGGGACATGAAGATCGTCCGCGCCGCCCGGGAGAACGGCTGGTACTTCTACCTTCATCTGCATCATCTGCTGATTGACCATCACGGCATCGGTGTTCTGCTGGATCAGATTGCCGATGCTTACCGGGGACAAGCGCTCCGGCCGGTTCAGTACCGGGAGCTGGCCGAGGCGTACGAGAGCGAGATTGCCGCCGCGGTGCGCCGCTGGAGACTGCCGGAAGGAGCGGCGGCGGAGAGCGGCGGCAGCCTGGGCCGGGAAGGACTCGGACAGGGCCGGTACAGGCTGCGGAGCTGGACGCTGGACACGAAAGGCCTGGGACCGGAGGAACTGGAATACGAGGCAGCGGCCGCTCTGGCCGGTACGGCTGCCCGGTTCTTCGGCCGATCGTCCGGGAGCATCGGAGCCGTCTATCACGGCCGGGTGATTCCCGGCGCCAGCCGGGTCATCGGCTCCTTCGCCCGCGTGCTGCCGGTATACTTCGCGGAGGACGATCCCGACGTGCTGCGCAGCAGCCTGCGGACGGCCAGGCTGAACCAGGCGGCGTCCGTCTATGATCTGCAGCGCAGCGGCCTGCCGGCGGCTTACCCCCGGATTGTCTGCCAGATTCTGCAGGAGGACAGCGGCCGCGGCGGCATCCTAGAAGAGACGGTGGAGCTGGGCGGCTGGTCGAAGTTTCAGTTATTCGTCAACCTGACCGCAGGGCGCCATACCGGAAGGCTGGATTTCTACATCGACGACAGCCTGTATACCCCCGAAGAAGGGGAGGAGTTATTCCGCCGGATGGAGGAGGCGCTGGCCGGCAGAGGCCAGCGGGAGGAGGGAGCGGAGCGCCATGAACGAGCCCGGGCCTGAATGCAGCCCGCTGACCCAGCTGCAGCGCAATATGTACATATGCGGCAAGCTGCCGCTGTACCGGCTGCCGCTGCTGTACCCGCTGCGGGAGAACGACTCGTACGAAGAGGTTCGTCAAGCGGTAACCGACACGCTGCTTCATTATCCCGCCCTTCAGGTCCGCTACAGCTACCTTCCGGAGAGCCGAAGCTTCATCCAGCAGCATGTTCCGCTCGAAGCGGATACGCTGGAGATTCCCGTGGTGAAGGAATGCGGCGACGCTGTCAGCTATATCCGCTCGTCCGCCGCTTCGGTTGATCCCGCGGACGGATACCCGTGGAGGCTTCAGTTCCTGGAGGACGGGAACCGGCGCTATCTGTATCTGGAGTTCCACCATGTCTGCATCGACGGCCTGGGCATCCGCAATCTGGAGGAGACGCTGGAAGCCCGGCTGGCCGGCCGCCCGCCGGGGCCGCGAGGCCGGGATTTCGAGAGCTACCTCCGGGTAAGCGATCTGGAGGCGTCATGCGGGCCGGGCTCCGGCTCATTCGGGGGCTTCAGCGGGGGCTCCGGCGGAGGTTCCGGCCGAGGTTCCGGCAGGGAAGGGCCCGCAGCCGCCCGGATTCCTCCTGCGGGGAAGGGCGGTTCGCCGGCCGCAGACCGGGTATGCCTTCCGCTCACCGGGAGCCGGTGGGAGCGGGTGGAGCGGATCGCCCGGAGACTCGGCGTCTCCCGCAATGCGGTCTGCCAGGCAGCGGTGGAGGAAGCTGTCCGCCGTTGCGGCGAAGGCTCCGTCTACGGTGTTATCGGCAACTGGCGCAT
Source organism: Paenibacillus glufosinatiresistens (assembly GCF_031470375.1). NCBI lineage: Bacteria > Bacillati > Bacillota > Bacilli > Caryophanales > Paenibacillaceae > Paenibacillus > Paenibacillus glufosinatiresistens. Next base: position 70,342 of record NZ_JAVFHT010000015.1, on the reverse strand, counting down.
GGCGTTCGGAAGCTTCCGCGATGTCGGCTGCCATGTCCGGATTATCCCCGGAGTGATCGGGGAGGCGGAGAGCCCGAGAGAGCGGATGAAGCGGATCTTTGCCGGGCAGCTGCCCGGTCTCAGACGGGAGCCGGAGGCCGAAGAAGGCGCGGGAAGCCGCATGGAATATGCCATCGTGTATTCCTATGAGGAGAATCTGTTCCGCCGGATGCGCTTCATTCCGGCGGACCGATTGAGCAAGTTCGATATTTATATCCGGGTCTGCCGGGAAGGCGAAGAAGCCAAGGCAGAGATTGAATACAACCGCAGTAAGTACGAACCGTCCCAGATGATGCAGCTTCTCGGCATCCTGGATGAGGTTCTGGAGAACTGCGCTCAAGAGGAGGAAGAGAGCGGTGAACTTGCTCGAGAAATTCGATGAAATATTCGCGAAACAACGGGAATCTGTAGCGATTACCGGGAACCTTGGCCATATTACCTACCGCAGGCTGGACGAATGGACCCGCGCAATCGGGAGCGAGCTGCGCCGGATGGGCCTCGGCAAGAACGATGTGGTCAGCGTGGAGACCGCCAACAAGCTGGAGGCGATCGTGCTGCTGCTCGGCATTGTCCGGTCGGGAGCGGCCTACTGTGTGATCCCGGCGGATTATCCCGAACACCGGAGAACGCTGATGCGCAGCAAGGTGGGGGCGAAGGCGGTGCTCGGGAGCGCCGAGTTCCGCCGGCTGACCGCTTCGGGTCTGACAGAAGAGGTACTCCCCGAACCGGCGGTCCGGGAAGAGGACAGTCTGCTGTACGTCATCTTCACATCGGGGTCCACGGGCGAGCCGAAGCCGGTAGCCATCGAAGACCGGTCGATCCGCAAAATCGCCGGCCACGCCGAGTTCTACGCCGGAACGGTCATGGGCCAGTTCGCCCCGCTGGAATTCGACGCCTCGGTGTACGAGCTGTTCGGCGGACTCCTGAACGGCATGACGCTCCGGATGGTGGACAAGGAGGAGAGTCTGGACTTCGATCTGCTGCCCGCGATTCTCGCCGAGCTGGATACCGCCTTCCTGACTACCCGACTGTTCAATCTCTACGTGGACGAATGTCCGGAGGCGCTGTCCCGGCTGGAGCTGATCCTGACGGGCGGAGAGCGGGGCTCTGCCGACCATTTGAAGCGGGCCGCCCGCAGTTCCCGGGTTCTGCACGTATACGGGCCGACCGAAACGACCGTATTTGCCACCCGGTACGCCGTCCGCGGCGACGAGACCGAGATTCCGATCGGGCAGAGCTTCGACGGCGGCCGTCTTCTGGTCCTGAATGAGGAGGGCGTACCGGCCGTTCCCGGACAGCCCGGCGAGCTGGTAATCGCCGATTCCGGGCTGATGCGGGCGTATATCGGAGAGCCGGAGGCGAATGAGAAGGCGATTCTGGAGATCGGAGGCGTCCGCTACTACCGGACAGGCGACAGCGTGTACGAAGATCGGGACGGGAATCTGGTCTATGTGGAGCGCAGGGACCGTCAGGTCAAAATCGCGGGGTACCGCGTGGAGCTCGGCGAAATCGAGCGCTGCGCCCAAGCCTATGGACTTCGCAGGGATTGCGTCGCCCACTATGACGGAAGCCGGCTGATTCTGCTGATTACCGACGACGTCGAGCCGGAGGGATTGCGCAGCCATCTGAAGAGCCGGCTGCCGCACTATATGATCCCTTCGGTCAAGTATGCGGCTCAGGTTCCGATGAACGGCAACGGCAAGACGGATGCCAAGGCGCTGACCGCCATCCGGGAGGAGGCGGAAGCCGCCGCCGGTGCCGGCACCGACATTCTCGGCGTCGTGGAGAGAGTGCTGCGCAGCCCGGTTGCCCCGGACAAGACCTTCCTGGATCTGGGTGGGGACTCGATTCAGGCGATGGAAATTATATGGGAGCTGGGCGGCAAGGGCTACGAGCTTGACCTTGACCTGCTGTTCCGGTGCACCCTGGAGGAGATTGTGGACCATGTTCAAGCCAGCTAGCGACAATGAAGCCCGCATTCTGGCCGCCTGTCTGGAGAACCGCGGCGCCTACAACATTCCGCTGTTCATCCGCTTCGGCCAGGGGCTTGACCTTCCCCGGATGTACAGTCTGCTGAACCTCTATTTTGAGCAGCTTGAGATCTTCCGGACCTCCTTCCGCTTCAGCGAAGAGAACGGATCAGGCCGCTTCTTTAGGCAGGTGCGGGAGGCGTGCCCCCTGATCGAGATCCGCGTCTTCGATAAGTTGGACAAGGACCGGGTTGCCGCAGAGCGTCTGATCGCGGTGGAGGACGAAGAATGGGTCCGGGCGCTGCTCTGCCGGTCTGCGGAGGATGAGGCCGATTACCTGTTCCTGAATCTGCACCACGCGCTGTTCGACGGCTTCAGTGTCCGGCTGTTCCTGGAGGATCTGCTGCAAGCGTATTACGGGGAAGCGGACAAGCCGTCTTCGCTGACTTCGCTGACCCCGGCGGCGCGGCAGGAAGCGGCCTTGGGAACGCCCGTGTCCGCAGCGGCGGAGTCCGCCGGCGCTTCCGAAGAAGCGGAACCGGACTTCGGCGGTTACAGCCGGTTCAGGGAAGCGCTGGCCGGGAAACGGAGCCGCGCTGCGGCTGCCGGAGTCAGCCGTCAGCTGGAGATTCCCTATAGACGGGGAGAGGGACGGCGGTATTCGGATTTCACGCTCGTCCTGTCCGCCTTCGCCGTCAGCGTTGCCGGTTGGCTCGGAACATCCGGGGCCTATCTGGCCTACCCGGCGCTGGGACGGAGTCCGGCGCAGTACCGGACGCTCGGCAGCTTCGCCCGGCTGATTCCGTTCCATCAGGAATTCGGAGCGGGGGAGAGCCTGGAGCCGGGGCTGGCCGAGATTCAGCGACGCACCTTGGCGGCAGGCCGCGGGGAGAGCGCAGCCGGATTCGCCGGAGAAGCGATGGACCGGCTGAATATTTACCGGGATCTCGTGTTCGACTACAAATCCGGCAGCCTGATCTCCAAAGTGCTCGACGCTGCGCGGGAGGTCACCCTGGAGGAAGCCGAGGGCTACCGGGACGAGAAGTACGGTCTGCACTTCTCGGTCTATCACGACACCGCAGGGCAGAGCCTCCAGCTGACCGTTCAATCGGCGGAATACGGCGAAGAAGAGCTGGACCTGCTGACCGGCTCCTTCGCCCGGACGGTGCAGGCGCTGTGCCGGGACGATTGGGAAGCGGCCGCCGAGCCGCTGAGAACGGCCGCCGCGCGGCAGGCGTCCGTCCCGGCTGCCCCGGCGTCTGCGCCGGTTAACCCGGCCGCTCCGCCGGATGAACCGGCAGAGCGGCCTCTGGCGGACAGCGGCCTCAGCGGCCGCGTCGGACGGATCGTCTCGGAGTTGATCGGCGAGGAGAAGGTGCCGGCGGCGGAGAGCTTTTTTGACCTCGGGATGGATTCCACGCTGCTGGTCAAATTCAAGAAACGGGTCAGGGAGACGTTCAACGTCAATCTGAAGATCTCGGATTTCTTCAACTACTACACGTCGGATCTGTTGTCTCAAAAAATCATGGACAGTCTTAAGGAGGCTAATTGAAATGAACATTGCGCTGCTGCTGGCAGGACAGGGAACCAAATTTCCGGCCGAGACGGTCCGGACCTGGCTGGAGGAAGAAGATACGCTCGCGCTGATCGAACAGGCCGAAGCCGTGCTGGGAGAGCCCGTGCGCGAATGGTTCTCCGGCGATCTCAGCAAGGATACGCGCCTGGCCCAGCTTGCCACGTATGTCGGGTCGATGTGCATGTACCAACTATACCGGAAGAAGATCGGATTGTATCCGCGGTACGTGCTGGGACACAGCCTGGGCGAGCTGACGGCGCTGACGATTGCCGGAGCCTGGAGCTACGAAGAAGGGCTGCGGCTGGTCGATCTGCGGGGAACGGCGATGAAGACGGCCATCGGGAGCCAGGAGAGCACGGGGATGATGGCGATCTTTGCGCCCCCGGAGACCGTTCAGGCGCTGGTCAAGGAAGACAGCGGCGTCTATATCGCCAACTATAACTCCGCCAAGCAGACAGTGATATCCGGAGGCCGGGAGGCAATTCAGGCTTTTGCCGCCGCGAACGGGCTGGAGGGCGTCGTGCTTGGAGTCAGCGGAGCATTCCACACGCCGTATATGCAGACCGCGGCCGATTCGGTATACGCCGCTCTGGAAGGGTGGTCCTGCCAGACGCATCTGTCCATGCATGTCATTGGCAACCGGGAAGCCGGCTTGTACCGTACCGAAAGGGTCCGGGAAGAAATAGCGGCCCAGATTGTCCATCCGGTTCTGTGGAAGCAGTCGGTGGATTACGCGCTGAAGCAGGGGGTCCAGCGGTTCATCGACCTGTCGCCGGGGGGGATGTTCGCCGGGATGCTGGCAGGCCAGGCGAAGGTGGACGCCTTCCATACGGAAGCGCTGAGAGAAGTCCTCGCCGCCGAGCTGAAGGACGATCTGGAAGTGGACCGCCATTACGATCTCTTCTCCCGCGCATTGGGAGTGATCGTCTCGACCAAGAACGGCAGCGACGATGCCGAAGCCTACGATCACGTTGTGGTCAGCGGGTATAACCAGATCAAGTCGCAGATCGGCAAGCCGGTGACGGCGGAGGAGGTGCGGCGGACCCTGGAGCTGCTGGAGCTGATTCTGAAGACGAAGAAGGTTCCCGAGGAGCAGATCCATTATCACTGCCGCAAGCTGGCCTGGAAGGCCGGATAACTGGACCCGATTGGAGTCGGGAAGGAGATGAGAAGGTGCTAACAGGCGATATTGCAATTACCGGTCTGGATCTCATGCTTCCCGGATGCGGGGATGTCCGCGAGGTCTGGCGCGATCTCCGGGACGGAAGGGTCTCCGGCGGCGCATTTCCGGCGGCGCGGAGCGAGCAGCTCGGGCTGCCGGCGGGGGAATCGCCGTTCATGCCGGGTTCCTACCTGCAGCGCATTGATGAATTCGACCACAAGCGGTTCGGTCTTTCGCAAAAAAGTGCCGACTACATGGACCCCAACCAGCGGCTGGCGCTCCTGTCCGCTACCCGGGCCATGCACGATGCGGGCTGCCTGGATTCGATCCGGGGATCGCGAAGCGGCGTGTACGGCAGCGTGAATACGACCCAGCAGTACCAGTATCAGCAGCTTCTTCAGGAAGAAGGGCTGACGCCCGAGCTGCTCGGCATGCTGAACTCGACCATTTCAAGCCGGATCAACTTCGTGTACGACCTGCGCGGGCCCTCGCTGATGACCGATACGGCCTGCTCCTCCTCGCTGGTCTCGGTCATCCAGGCGTCGGAGGATCTCCGGCGGCGCATCGTCGACCGGGCGGTGGCGGTCAGCGTCAACGTCTATGTCAAGCCCGGTCTCCGCAAGGACAAGCTGGTGAACATCCTGGCCGCAGACGGGAAGACCCGGTCGTTCGACGAGCGCAGCACCGGCACGTCGATCGGAGAGGGCGTATGCAGCGTCATTCTGAAGCGGCGCGAGGATGCCGAGCGGGACGGCGACCGCATCTATGCACTTATTCGCAATTATTCGCTGAACAACGACGGGCAGACCATGAATATGTCGTCCCCGAACCCGGAAGCGCAGGCCAGACTTCTGCGGGAAGCCTGGGCGCCGGTGGGAGACCGCGTAGGCCGGCTCGCTTTTGTCGAAGCCCACGGAACGGGAACGGCCATCGGCGATACGATCGAATTCGAGGCGCTGAACGCCTATTTCCTGGCCCGCGGATTGAAGGCGCAGACGGTCGCCCTGACCGCCGGGAAATCCAACTTCGGCCACCTTGATGTCGCGTCCGGCTTGTTCTCTCTCATCAAGTCGGCCCTGTCCCTGCATTACCGGACGGTGCTGCCGCATCCCGACTTCCGGGTGCCGAACGAAGAAATCGAGTTCGTGCCTTCTCCGTTCTACATTCCCGAGCGGTGCGAGGCGCTTGCGCCGGACGCGCTGGCAGGCGTCAGCTCGTTCGGAATGACCGGCACGAACGCCCATGTCGTTCTGGAAGGCTGGGCCGGGGAGCCGCAGGCGGAGCGGCCGGAAGGCGCTCTTCCGCTTCGGCTGGCCCGGTACTGGTTCCCGAAGGAAGGCAACTCCTTCAAGGTCCGCCATGCGCTTCAGCGGATGGAGAGCGAGCGGCGGCTTCTGGTGCAGTTCCCGCTGCACAGCCGGAAGCACTGGGAGATCGCCGAGCATAAATTCGGCTCGGAGCATCTTATGGTCGGGACCGCCGTATTCGAGATTCTGGCCCAGGGACTGGGCGGAACGGCCTACAGCCTCGAGAAGTACGATCTGGCCCATCTGCATCTGCTGCGCCAGCTCTCCGTCTTCAGCGGCGGATTTACCGTTACGCTGGAGCTGGACAAGCAGGAGCTGAAGGGGAGTGTGCATTACACGCTGGAGGAGACCACGCTTCCCTGGCTGCAATTCGAGCTGCGGGAGAGGCCCCCGCAGGAGAAGCTTCGGCAGGAGGAGCCCGAGCGGCAGGCGCTGGCGGTACCGGCGGAAGCCGGCATGCGCAGCCTTCCGGTAACGAGCCAGGTGGGCGAGACCTGCGAGGACATCGCCGTCTCCCGCCGCTGGGAAGTGGTCGATGAGCTCTGGGTCAGCGAGGAGCTGGACCGGGCGGTTGTCCGGCTCCGGGTGCCGGAAGGACTGGAGCGGGAGTTCGGGCAGTATGCTTTTTACCCCGCGATGCTGGACCCGGCCTTCAATGCGCTGAACCGACTGGCCGAGCCGGACGAGATCGTATTCCCCTGGCTCTGGAACGAGGTGTCGGTCCGGCAGACCGCCCTGGCTGGACCGGTTCTCCAGTCAGAGATCCGGCTGCGCGAGCGAACCCGGGATGAACGGGGACATGTCATTCTGTCCTTCGACGTGGACCTGTTCGACGGGCAGGGAAGGCTGGCGCTGTCGGCTCGCGGCTATCAGGCCAAGAATGCGACGCGGGACGCCGCCGGAGCCGAGCCCGCGGAGCTGCGGGGCTTCTTCCACCGGGAGCAGCTGGTGCCGGCCTGTGCCGGCTTCCGGGAAGCTCCGGCGCCAGGCACGCTGCACCTGGCGCATGAATCGCTGCGGGGAACGGTCGAGGCGGAAGCCCCGGTCCGGTACTTTGCCAGTGTCCGGGAGCTGCTGGAGCTGCTTCCGAATCTGGAGCGGCAGGGTGCCGCCGAGCTGTTCCTGTGGGACCGGAGCTGCGGCGGCGAAGACGATATCGCCGGGCGCACCTATGAGCTTGGACAGGTGCTGCTTAAGCTCAATGGCTGGCCGGGACTGAACCGGCTGACCTACGTGACGAACGGGTTGACCGGAGGAACGGAGGGAACCGGGGTGAGCCCGGGGAACCGGGCTGTGGCGCTCGGCCTGCATTCCCTCCGGCTGGAGGTCCGGTACGCCGTGGTCCTGATCGACACGGACTATACGCAGACCGGCCGGCTGGAGCGGCTGGAGCCTTCCGGGGAATCCTGGCTCGTCCAGCGCGGCGGCGAACTGTACGCCGTGCGGCTGAAACGGTTCCAGCCCGCAGCGCCGAAGACGCCGCTCTTCGCGGACGGCGATACGGTTCTGGTGCCGGGCGGCGGATCGGGCATCGGAAGGGCGTATCTGGCATACGCATCCAGCCGGTATCCCGGGACGCAGTTCATCGCCGCCGGACGCCGGGAAGAAATGCCCGCTTGGCCGCAGGATGAAGCGTCCCATTTCGGCTCCGGCTTCGGCCCGGCCGGCCCCAACGTCCGCTATGTCCGGCTGGACATTACGGACGAAGCGCAGGTCCGGGCATTCGCGGACCGCGCCGGCGGCATCGCCGCCGTGCTGAACTTTGCGGGCGAACCGGCGCAGGGGCTGTTCCTGAACAAGACGGAAGGGGACTTCCGCAAGAAGGCGGAATCCAAAATCGCCGGTTCCGCACTGCTCGGCCGCTGCTTCGGCGAGGCAAAGGCCATCTTCCACTTCTCCTCGCTCGCCGGACTGATCGGGGCGGTGGGCCAGGCGGAGTACTGCATGGCTAACGCGTACCAGTCGGGCCTGGCACTTGCGGAAGGCAGCGTCCGGACGCTCAATCTGACCGGCTGGTCGGATACGGGCATGTCGGCCGGACAGGCCGATCCCTTCTTCGAGAAGGTGGACCGGGAGCGGGGAGCGGCGCTGCTTGACCGCTTCATCCAGTCCGGCGAACGGTATGCCTCGATGTTCCGGCTGACGGGCCCGGCTGCTGAAGCCTACACGTCCCTGCTGGCCCCGGCCCCCCGGCCGAAGGCGGAAGCGGGAGCTGCGGCAATCGCCGGAAGCAGCGGAGCAGCGGCGGGCGCAGCGGACCTTAGCGGGCATGACGGGGTGCTGCATGCCTGGAAGCTAACCCTTGGCGAAGACGAATATGATCCGTCCGTCAGCTTTTTTGAACAAGGCGGAGATTCCATTACGATTGTGCAATTGTGCGATGAGCTGAACCGGATTTACCCCGGCGTCTTCGATGTCACGACCCTGTTCTCCGTGTCCACGATTGAGGGACAGGCCGCTCTTGCCGGCGGAAGTCCGGAAAACCGGGCCGCTGTGCAGGCGGCGGAAGAGACGGCAGGCGAACCGCGGTTTGATCCCGCCGATATCCTCGCGTTCCTGAACGCATAACCTATCCGAAAAGAGGCGATTCCCCATGCAAGCTAGCGAATATATTTATGGCCAGGTTCAAAAAGGGCAGCTCGACGCCGAGACCGGCAAGTCCCTGCTGGAAGAGATTCTGCCGGACGACATCGCGATTGTCGGCATGTCCTGCGAGTACTCGGACGTCCGGGACGCCTTTGAATTCTATCAGGCGATCAAGCACAGCAAGCGCGGCTTCAAGACGTTTCCCCAAGACCGCGTTGCCTATATCCCGAAGGACCACAGCTATCTGCTGAACGGAGCGGCCCACCTGAAGACGACCCCGGAGGACTTCCTGGACCGGCTGTGCAAGGAACAAGGAGCGTATCTGGAGGAGATTGACAACTTCGATTATGAATTCTTCGGCATGTCCCGTGAAGAAGCCCGCTATGTCGATCCCACGCACCGTCTGGTAATGAAGCATTCCTACCTCGCTCTTGAAGACGCAGGCCTTACTCTGGACCGGGTGAAGGACAGCCGGACGGCCATTTATATCGGCAAGGACAAATCCATTACGGCCAGCTACCGCTCCGAGATCGAGGAGGACTCGACCCATGTGAACGCAGGCAACTGGGAGGGCATTCTGGCGAGCCGGCTCAATTATCTCTACAACCTGAGCGGCGGGTCCTTCGTCATCGACACGGCCTGCTCCTCCTCGCTGGTGGCGGCCCATCTGGCGGTGAAAACGCTGCGCGACCACGAGATCGACAGCGCGATTGTCGGCGGGATCGCCCTGGGCCTGTTCCCCCGCCAGGGCAGCGTCATCGACCAGTACAGCAATGTGGAGACGCCCCGCTCCTTCCTGAAGGTGTTCGACGCCGAATCGCAGGGCACGATCTTCGGGGAAGGCGTCGGCATCGTCATCCTGAAGCGGCTGAAGGATGCGGTGGCGGACAACGACAACATCCACGCCGTCATCCGGGGCAGCATGATCAACAGCGACGGCCGCTCCAACGGACTGACTGCGCCGAACCCCCACGCCCAGAAGGATCTGCTGATCGACGCCTATGAGCGCAGCGGCATTTCGCCGGAGACGGTGGAGTACATCGACGCCCACGGAACGGGAACGAAGCTCGGCGATCCGATCGAGGCCAGAGGCCTGACGGATGCCTACAAGAAATATGTGAGCAAGCGGGGCTTCTGCGCCCTGACCAGTCTCAAGGAGAACATCGGCCATACGGTCGGCGCGGCCGGAGTGGGCGGCCTGATCAAGATGTCGCTGGCGCTGGAGAACCAGGAGATCTTCCCCAACCGTTCGTTCGAAGCGCCCAACGAGTATATCCGGTTCGTGGACAGCCCGTTCTATATCCCGACCGAGCCCGCTGCCTGGGTCCGGGGCAAGTACCCGCGCCGCGGCGGAGTCAGCTCTTTCGGCTTCAGCGGAACGAACGCCCACGTCATTCTGGAGGAATACGAACGGAAGGTGCAGCCGGAGGAGCCGGGTATTGTGTATCCGTTTCTGTTCAGCGCCCCGACCGCGGAGCAGCTTCTGGCCGTGCTGAATAAGTTCGACAAGCATGCCGATTACTTGAACCGCTACCGGCTGAAGGACCTGTCCTATACGCTGCTTCGCCGCAGAGACCGCCATCTCTCGGCCGTCGGATTCCTGGCCGCCAGCCGCGAGGAGCTGGCGGACAAGCTCCGCGGAGCCGCCGCGCTTCTTCGGAACAGCGGAAGCGTGGCGGACGGCATTGCGGCTTCCGAAGGAGCAGCAATGTCCGCCGACATGAAGAAGCTGACCCAGCACCGGCTGCGTTCGGACAGGGCGTCGGTTACGGCGGAAGAGCGGCTGCGGCTTGCGCTGGACGGACTGGAGTCGGCCTTCGACGATTTCCCTTACGGCGATGCGGTCACGGTCTCCCTGCCGGGATTTGAATTCAAGCGCGTCGTGCTCTGGGCGAATGTCAAAACGTACAGCCGGCCGGTCAAGGCCGAGCAAGGCCAGCCTGTAGCCGGAAGACTGATCCGCCGCCAGACGCTCCGGTCGGAGAAGACGGACGTGTACCAGGTTACGCTGCACCCGGACGACTGGTTCGTCGACGACCACCGGATCGGAGGCAAGCGGACTTTCTCGGGAACGACGTACACCCAGCTCGCTTCCGAACTGGCGGTGCTCTACTACAAGACGCCGGCGTACACGCTGGACAAGCTGTACTTCAAGAGCCTGATCCAGCTGGACGACAAGACGCCAAAGACCTTCTCGGTTCTCGTCCACAAGCTTGCGGACGGCCAGCTTGAAGTCGAGGCCTTCTCCTACGAAGGGGAAGCGCTGGAGAACTATACCGTGCATGCCGTCTTCTCGATGAGACAGGCGGAGGTCGTACCGGCCGAACTGAGCCGCATTTCCACCGACTCGTTCGGCGAGCTGGCTCCGGCGGTTCTCGGCGCGGAGAATAACAGCTTCTTCAAGGGCCGCTGGGACTTCTTCGGCCACAACTTCCAGATGGATTTCCACACGCCGGGCCTGGTCAGACTTTCGCTGGATCTCAATCCCAAGTATGCGGACGACCTGAAGGAGTATCATCTCCATCCGTCCATCCTGGATGGACTGATGGGCGCCATGGTCTATGAGCGCGCCCAGGAGTGCGGCAAGACCTATCTGCCGCTGTCCTACGGCAAATTCACCTTCACCGGCGTGCCGTTTACCCGCAAAGTCTACTCGGTCACCGAGATGCTGTACAATCCGGCAGCCGACCATGACGTCATCACGGGCAATGTATCCGTGTATACCGAGGACGGACAGCTGATCGCCTTCGTGGACAAATACAGCATGAAGGCCTTTGCCAATGTGTATTTCCGTCCGCAGCTGCATACCGTCCGGTGGGAGCCGTCTTCGGTCGCGCCGAAGACGGGAGCTGCGGAGCTTGCCGGTACCCGGACCCTGATTGTAGGCGACCCGGCCGCCGCCGGCATCTGGACAGAGGGAACGGCGGACGTAACTTATGCCGATTACCGGCAGGAACTGACGGCTGGCGAACGGTACGACGCCGTGATCTATGCGCCGTGGCTCTCTCGGGAAGAGGAGACCGAAGCCGGGCAGCTGGACGAGGAACTGGGCCATTACTTCCGGTTCGCCAAGGCGGTTCCGAAGCTGATCCGCCGCGGCGGGAAGCTGATTGCAGCCGCAGGCCGCGGGCTGACCGCTTCGGCAGAGGGAACCGTGGACCCGCTGCAGTATGCGCTGCTGAGTTCGGCCCGCATCCTCGGTATGGAGAACACCGGCTTCTCGACGATCATGGTGCAGAGCGACGACTTCGCGGTGGACCGGCTGGTCGGCCTGGCCATGGAGGAAGAGCTGGCGGGCAAGAAGCTGATCCTTAAGAACGGCATCCTGTACGAAGAGACGCTGGCGGAGCTTGGCGATACCGAGCCGAACCGCTTCGAGCTCTCGGACGGCGACATCGTCGTCGTCACCGGCGGCTACGGCGGCATCGGACTGGAGTATGCCGAAGAGCTTCAGCGCCTCCACTCCGGCATCCGCCTTGCCGTTCTGGGCCGGACCGACACCCTGGCGGTCCTCTCCGCGAAGGAGACGCGAACGGCGGAGGAAGAAGCCAAGCTCCTCCGGCTGCAGGACCTGGCCGCCCGGGGAGAGATGACCTTCCACCGCTGCGACCTGGCTTCGGAGGAGGAGGTCCGGCAGACGCTGGAGCAGCTGGCGGCACAAGGGCCGATTGCCGGCGTCGTGCATCTGGCCGGCGTGCCGGAAGACGGGATGCTGTTCAGCAAGACCCGGGAGCAGTTCCGCCAGGTGACCGGACCGAAGGTGACGGGAACGGCGCTGCTGCGCAAGTACACGCGGGAACAGCCGCTGCGCTTCTTCGTAGCCAGCTCTTCCATGACGACAATCGCCGGATCGCCCGGACAGTTCGCCTACACGCTGGCCAATGCCTATCTGGAGGGAGCCGCCTTGGCGGACAACCGGATGACGGCGGTGCAGTGGCCCGGCTGGAGCGAGACGGGCATGGCGCTGGCGTTCGGCGATATGGCGGCTGCGGACGAGCATCTGCTGATGAAGTCCCTCCCGACGCTGATCGGACGGGAATATATCAAGCTGTCCCTCGGCGCAGGCGTGCCGCGAATCATTGCCGGCGAATTCAACCGGAACCGGGCGGCGGACTATCTGGGCCCGTACATGCAGCTTCCGCAGACCTGGGCGGACGCCGCCGAGGCCAAGCCGGCCGCAGCGGAAGGCGGCGAAGCCGGCAGCTATGCCATCAAGAGTTATGACGCGCTGACCATTATCGGCGCAGAGAGCCAGGATACCGTCGAACAGTTCGTGACCGTCGTCTTCGCTTCGGTGCTGGATCTTCAGGAAGTGGATGTGGACAAGAGCTTCACGGACCTGGGAGGCGACTCCCTGAAGGCCTTCGGCATCTACAAGCCTATCGCCGAGCAGTTCCGGATTGATATGGAGGTGGCCGACGTGTTCATCTACCCGACGGTCCGCCAGCTCAGCGGCTATGTCCGGGAGCAGCTGGAGGTGGGAGTGGCATGACCGATTCCGCAAGAGAGGTGGTTATCGTCGGATGCCGTTATGATCTGCCCGCAGCCCAAGCGCAGGAGGCGGAGCGGCTGCTGGCAGCCAAAGCGGACATCTGGGAAGGGCGGCTGGAGTCGCTGTCTTCCCGGGTGGGCCGCACCATCGAAGGGGCGGGTTCCTTTGACGGCCTGTTCTACCCTTCGCTCGAGGACCGCTTCCCTCTGGAAGGGATCGAAGAGGAGCGGACCCGGTTCCTGCTCTCCAGCGAGCGTATCACCCTCTCCCTGTTCCAGCCGCTGCTCGGCTCGCTGCGGGGAGAAGAGGGCGGGCTGCTCGTCTCGGCCGGATCGGCGCAGACCGATCAGCTGGCCAAATCGCTCTATATGCAGCTGGAGCCGGAGCTGTTCCGGCAGGCCTTCGAGCTGCTGGACCCGCTTGGTTACCTGAAGCTGCTGAGAACGGGCAGGGCGCCGGCTCTGGAGACCGTCAGCGAGGCCTCAAGCTCCGGCGCCGGCTCCCTGCTCAGCGCCTACAACCGAATCCGGTACGGGCAATTCAGCACAGCGGTCTGCGGCGGCTCCTGCGCCGCCACTCTGCCGCTGCCCTACGAGCTGTCGGCGTTCGGCTTCGGAGACGACCGTCTGATCCAGCCGTTCGAGCAGGGGGCCTCCGGCCATTACTATTCCGAAGGCGGCGCCGCCTTTGTGCTGAAGGAGAAGCAGCGCGCGCTGGCCGACGGAGACCCGATTCTGGCGGAGATCCGGCATATCGGGACAGGGGCGATGGGCAGCTCTGTCGTCAACCGCAACGTCATGAAGAAGCTGATTGCGCAGTCGCTCGAAGCCGCCGGCATGGAGGCGGACGCCGACATCATGATGGACCTGTACGGCAGAGGCAACGAGATTGACGACTCGGCGGAATTGTCCTTTGTCCGCAATCTGCGCAAATCGTATCCCGGCCTTAAGGGCGGCTTCCTGAAGCAGGATGTCCAGTATGTCGTCGGCTACTACGGGCTGATGGGCCTGTGCCGGCTGCTGGAGGCCCGGCAGGAGGGCGGCGAGCTGGCCGGCCGGAAGATCGAGACGCCGAACCGTCTCATCGGAGCCGTGCGGGAGGAAGACTGGACGACGGAGGCGGCCCGGTATACCCGCTTCTCGATCCCGGTGTATTCCATGCACGGGAACGCCTATCACCTGCTGATCGACACATCGCCGGACCGCTTGGCCGGATAACGACAAGGAGGAGAAGACCGTGAAGCTGATCTGCTGCCCCTATGCGGGCGCCCATGTCAATGTATTTACCGGGCTGCACAAACAAATCCGTGCCCGGCTGCCGGACCTCGGCCTGCTGGCCGTTGAATATGCGGGCCACGGCCGGCGTCTCTCGGAGCCGGCGCTGGAATCCATTGCCGAACAGGCTGCCGACCTGCTGGCCCGGCTTGAGCCGGAACTGGACCCGGATGAAGAGCTGATCCTGCTCGGCTACAGCATGGGCTCGCTGATTGTCTATGAACTGGCCCAGCTGCTGAAGCAGCGCGGGTTCCGCATAGGGAAGCTGATCTTCATGGCGGCCACCCCTCCGCACCGCGTCCGGGTCAGTGAAGAGGATCTGGAAGAAGACGAGGCTCTGCTGGAACACTGCCGCGTCTACGGACTCATCAAGGAGCATCAGTTCGATTCGCCGCAGATGCGGCGTCTGTTCCTTCCGGCGCTGCGGAGCGATATAGCGGCGGTGGGCCGGTACAACACTACGAACGGCTACCGGTGCCGCCGGTTCCCGGCGGAGATCGAAGTAGCCGTGTTCCAGGGACGGAGCGACCGTTCCGTCACCGCGCCGGAAGACTGGAAGGATGTCACCGAAGGTGAGCTTGCCCGTTACGATTACCCGGGAGGACACTTCTTCCTGTACGAATGCCAAGAGGAAGTCGTCTCGGATCTGCTGCTGTTCATTCAGGGCTCGAAGCGGCCCGCGATCTGAAATTAGGGGAGGAAGATTACAATGACAAGTATACTGGAGCTTTTTCACACCCATCTGACGAGCCGCGGAGAGACGGTCGCGGTGTCCGAGACGAACCGGAGCATCACCTACTCCGGATTGAACGCCCTCTCGAACGGGTACGGCGATCTGCTGGCGAAATCCGGCATCGGGCCGGGGGATGTCGTTGCCATCGAGCTGGAGCGGAGCATCGAAGCCATCGCCGCCATGCTCGCCATTCTGAAGGAGGGGGCCGCCTATACGGTCATCAACAAGAGCTATCCCGAGACCCGGAAGCAGTACATGCGCGAGACGCTCGGCATCCGGCTGACGATCGACGAGGTGCTGGAGCCGCAGGCCGGGCGGGAGAGCGAATGGCAGACCGCAGGCCGGTCCGCCGACCAGCTCTGCTACGTGATCTTCACATCGGGAACGACATCGCTGCCCAAGGCGGTGGGCATTCCGGACCGGGGCGTTCTCCGGCTTCTCGGCGAGAAGCGGCTCGGGCTGGAGGCGGGGAAGACGATCTCCCATATCAGCCCGCTGGAATTTGACGCCTCGATCATCGAGGTGTGGGGCGGTCTGCTCAGCGGCATGACCGTGGCGCTGATGTCGAAGACGGAGGTGCTCAATATTTTCCTCGTAGAGAAGCGGATCAACCAGGAGATCGACATGATGTGGATCACCAGCTCGCTGTTCAACTTCTGGGTGGACAAGAAGCCCGAAATGTTCAAGCGGCTCGACCGCGTCATTGTCGGCGGCGAGCAGCTCAGCCTCCAGCATGTGCGCAAGGCGCTTCCGTATACGGCGGTCATCAACGGCTACGGTCCGACCGAGAACACCGTGTTCACGACGCTGGACGTCATGGAGAGCGAGGTGGAGGAGATTGCAATCGGGACGCCGATTCACGGAACCGGGGTATTCGTTGTGGACGAGTCGGGTCTGGAGAGCGAAGAGGGCGAGCTGTATGTGACCGGCGAGGGAATGGCGCTCGGCTATCTCGGCAATCCCGAGAAGACCGCCGAGGTGTTCACCGAGTGGAACGGCATCCCGGTCTACCGGACCGGCGATCTGGTGCGGAAGCTGGCGGACGGCCGGATCTCCTATCTGGGGCGGAAGGATACGCAGGTGAAGGTGAACGGCTACCGCATTGATCTCCAGGAGATCGAATATGCGGCCAAGTCGCTGGGAGCCCAGAATGCGCATGCTTTTGTGCAGGACAAAAAAATCTGTCTGGCGGTCACGACCCGCCTGGAGAACCTGAACGGCAAGCTGAAGTCGGTGCTTCCTATGTACATGCTCCCGGCGAAGACGGTCTACGTGTCCGAGCTTCCGCTCACGGACAACGGCAAGACCGATACGCGGACGCTCTATGAACGCTTCTTCCTGCCGAAGGATAAGAAGGTCGCCCGGATTGTGCAGCGGTACGTGAACACGGACCGGCTGACGCCGCAGACCGATTTCTTCGAGCTAGGCATGGATTCCATCACGGTATGGGAGATTGCCCGGGAACTCAACCAGACGTTCGGTTCCGATTTCAGCTTCTTCGATATCATCGAGAATCCGACCGTTGCCGCCATCTCGTCCATGATCGGGGAAGAATACCATGCCGCGTACAGCCTGTAAGGCGTGAGACATCTGATGAAACGGTAAGGAAGTGAGCCGATGTGATACACCCCGTATTGATCGAAATGGATGCCATGCCGGCGATTGAAGCGGAAGACACGCTCAGCCGGACGGAAATGGACATTTACCGGAACATGGTGAATGAGGGAAGAAGGCGGGAATTTCTGTACGGCCGGTATGCCATCAAGAAGAGTCTGCTGGAGCACTTTATCGGGGAGCAAAAAGCCTTCGATCAGATCACGGTCGATTACGGCGTTCTTCGCTACCCCATTCTCAAAGACCATGTGGTTGAAGTGGGGTTGAGCCACTCGAAGCAATATGTTCTGGCGGTGCTGTATACGAAGGACCAGCTGGTCGGCGTGGACGTCGAGACCATCCGCGACGGCATTCCCGTCGACGATATGCTGAGCGAGGCGGAACAGGCGCTCATCGCGCAGGCCGGATTCCGGGAAGCGTTCGGGTATATGTTCTTCAGCTGCAAGGAAGCGTTGGGCAAGGCGCTGCGGATGGGGCTGCTGGCCGACTACCCGGTCTATGAGATCAGCGGGATTGCCCGGGACGGGCGGTTCCAGCGCAGCGTATACCGCCTGAAGTTCGCCTGGTTCCCGTTTCTGACCGGCTACTGCTTCATGAAGAATGAGATGGAGATTTGCAGTATCGTCGTTCCGGCCAAAATGGACATCGAAGCCGCACTGGCGGCGCTGATGGCTTCATAAGAATTTATCCGGCTCCCTCCCTGAAGACAGCAGGGGAGGGAGTCTGTCTGTGCAGCTAGGTGTTCCGCTGCAGCAGTTAGGACAAGATTCGGTCCCTTTTATACGCAAACAGGAAGGAAAATCGCATTGTCACGCCTAAAATGTTCACGAGTCTGTCAAGGAGTTAAGATAGATTCAGAGAGGAGATGAGATATGACGCTGAAAGCAACCGCTGCCAGGGTATCCATGACGGAGAAGGCCGCTGCCCGGCTTACCGCTCTGCTCAGCAGAGGCCGAGAGCTGGACCGGCTGGAAGTCCTGAAGATGAAGCTGGGAATCGAAATGCTGCTGATTAATCTGAGCAAAACGACTCTCATCTATGCCGCTTCCGCCGCCTGTCATCTGCTGTGGCAGACCCTTGTGCTCCATGCCGCCTACTATGCGGTGCGAAGGAGCTCCTTCGGTCTCCATGCGAATACGAGTCTGGGCTGCACCTTATCCAGCGCCGTCCTGCTCCTGGGACTGCCGTATCTGGCAATCCGCCTGCCCTTTGGCAATTTCCCCGTACTGCTCACATCCCTGATCTGCCTGTGGAATCTGGCACGGCACGCGCCGGCCGACACCAGCAAGTTCCCGCTCCTTGGACCGAACCGGCGGAGAAAGCTCCGCAGTCAATCGCTGGGCGCCTGCCTGGCCGTCACGGCAGCCGCGCTCCTCTGCCCCGCGCCGTTCAAGGCGCTGCTCATGCTGGGCGCTGCACTGCAGACGCTGATGATTCACCCTTTTACATACCAACTATTAAAAAGGAGTGTTAATAACTATGAACAATATGAAGCAGGATCGGTTAGCCGGAATTAGAGGTCACATGGCGCATGCGCTCGGCAGTCTGGCCATCAAGAGCGGCGAAATGTCGCTGGAGAAATGCTGTTTCTTAATCGGATACGAGCCGGAACTGCCGCTGGAGCTGTTGAAGAGCGCTCGGGAGGACAAATAAAGGAGACGAGGAAAAAACGGCCATTTTCTGTTGACCGATGGAAAAGGGATTTGATAGTATGGTTGGAAATAGACATGATCTTCTGAAGGAGCATCCATGTATACGTTCCTCTGCCTGCTAATCCAAATCCTGACGGTTGTTCTCTCCGCTTATGTCATGCTGGACTACAAGGTAACCTCCAGGGAACTGCTGATTCTGATTCCCGGCTCCCAGGCACTGGCTTATCCGCTGTATCTGCTTCTCGGAACGGCCAGCATCTTTGTGGTTCTGCCCGTCATTGCGCTGTTTCTCTGGTACCATCTGAGGCGGCTCATGGTCAGTATTCTGACTCCGGTCATCGCCCTCATTCTGCTCGTGCTGAGCGACTATGTTCTCAACCTGGTCAGCATTCTCCTGCTGGACATCAACTTCAGCCAGACTCAGGCCTCGATCGGCTGGCCGGCCGTTCTCTACAGTCTTGGCATCCTCTGTCTGTCCATTCTGCTTAGCTTCGGCATCCGCCGACTGATTCAGCTGATCCTCCAATACAAAGAATTCACGAAGAAATACGGCGGCCTCTTCCTGCTGCTGAGCGTAACGACCTTATCGATCTTCTATATCAATATCTTCAACGGCGAACAGCAGGGCTTCTCCGAACATAATATTCAAGCGAATTCCCTGCTGTTTCTGTTCTATTTTGTCCTGCTGATTGCCGTGTTCTCGGTGCTGATCCGCGTCATTCTCAAAGAGACGGCGCTCAAGAGCAGGCAGGAGCATTACGAGCAGCTGATGGAATACACCAGCACGCTGGAGTCCATGTACCGGGAGATGCAGCAGTTCCGCCACGATTACATCAATATTCTGATGACCATGTCGGAGTATATCCGGGCCAACGATATGGACCGCCTGCAGGCTTATTTCGAGAACAAGATTGTTCCGATCAGCCGGGGAATGCAATCGAATAATTTCAAGCTGGGCGCTCTGCAGAATGTGAAGCTTCAGGAGCTGAAGGGCATTCTGTCCTCCAAGCTGATTCAGGCCCAGGAGCTGGGCATTGATACGGTCATTGAGGTGGAAGAAGTGATTGAGAGTACGCCGATGGACTCGGTCGATCTCTGCCGGTGCATCGGCATTATTCTCGACAACGCCATTGAAGAGGCGGTGCAGTGCCAGGAGCCGGCGATCAATGTTGCGCTGATCAAGCGTCCCCAGTCGGTTCTGATTGTCGTATCCAACAGCTGCCGGCCGGATACGCCGTTGATCTACCGGATGTATGAGCGGGGCTTCTCCACCAAGGGAAGCAACCGGGGGCTTGGACTGAGCACGCTTCGGGAAGTCGTCAGCGGTTCCAGGGAAGCCACGCTGGATACGGAATGCCGGGACGGACGCTTTATTCAGGTGTTGAGTATGGAGGAGGTATCATAGTCAGGCATGCTGGAAGTATTTATTTGTGAAGACGATGAAGCGCAGCGCAACAAGATGGTGAAATATGTGTCCGATTATATCACCATGGAGAATCTCGATATGAAGATTGTCATGGCGACGCCGAACTCGGAGGATATTCTGGAGTACTTGCGGAATAACCGGGTAACGGGTCTTTATTTTCTTGATGTCGATCTCAAGGAAGAGAAGAGCGGGATTGCTCTGGGAGCGGAAATTCGCGAATACGATACCTATGGGGCCATCGTCTTCGTGACGACCCACCCGGAACTGACTTATCTGACGTTCACATACAAGGTAGAGGCGATGGACTACATTACCAAGGACCAGTTCACGGATATCCGCCAGCGGGTCATTGAATGCATCAACACCGCCAACCAGCGTTACGTGATGAACAAGCACGACAATCTGAAGATCTTCCAGGTCAAATCCGGCGACAAGATGATCAGTGTGCCGTATGGCGAGATCATGTTCTTCGAGACATCGCCCCAGCTGCACAAAATTATCCTGCATACGAAGAACCGTCAGGTGGAGTTCTACGGCAAGCTCAAGGACATCCTGGAACGGGACACCCGGTTCTACCGCTGCCATAACTCCTTTGTCGTCAACAAGGACAACATCATGGAGGTCGATTTCGGCAAGCGGGAGATCCGGATGAAGAACGGGCAGATCTGCTATGCCTCAAGCCGGTTCATGAAAGGGCTGAAGGGCATTGTTCAGGACTAAATCAGGCCCCGCAACCGCCGGTTGACATCTTGCAAGCCTAACTTGGTAGCCAATTTCATGCCGTCAGAGATAAGATCGGGATGAGGTGATTGAGGATGCAATTGGCAGATAAACTGCAAATGTACAGAAAACAGCGGGGGATGTCCCAGGAGAATCTGGCGGACCGGATCGGCGTGTCCCGGCAGGCCGTCTCGAAGTGGGAGTCGGGACAGTCTTCCCCGGAGCTCGACAAGATGGTGGCGCTGAGCCGTCTGTTCGGGGTAAGCGTCGATGCCCTGCTCAAAGAGGAAGAGGCGGGGACGGCGGAGCAGGCGGCACCGGCTTCCCCGGACGGATTCGTCCGGCAGCCGGTGCCGGAGACCGGGCCGGGAATGCCCTACTCTTCCTGGGGGCCGTCGTTTCATTACGAATATAAGAGCCGCCGGACCTGGTTCGGCGTTCCGCTCGTCCATGTCAACCTCGGACGGGGGATCCGGGTGGCCAGAGGCATTGTCGCCGTAGGAACGGTGTCCGTCGGAGTGATATCGGTCGGAGTGGTCGCGCTGGGCGCTCTCTGCTTCGGTGCGCTGGCTCTGGGTCTCATCAGTCTTGCGGGACTCGCTGCCGGGGTGCTGCTGGGAGCCGGAGGAATCGCCGCCGGAACGGTTGCCGTCGGAGGCCTTGCCGTCGGCGTCATTGCGGCCGGCGGGCTGGCGGTCGGCCTCTTCTCGGTCGGCGGCTGCGCGATCGCTTCCCATATCGCGATCGGCGGCTATGCCAGCGGGCATATCGCCATCGGGGATACTGCACGGGGAGCGTATGCCCTGATGCCGGGCGACGGCAACTGGAGCACCATTCCCGCAGATGAAGTCAGAGCACTGATCGAGCGGGAGTATCCGCGGCTGTGGAAGCCTCTGGCCCGGGCTCTGACAGGGCTGTTCCGGTAGAGCGGCCGGAACCTGTGTGAATCCAGGAACTTGCGTTGGATTAGACGCAGGTTCTTTTTTTTGGAAAAAACGAATTTCTCTATAAACAAAAGGCGAAAAATGTCGAAAATATAGGAGATATCATTTCATTTACGACAGCGAGGGGTTAATGCATGAAATTATTTTCGTCTCTGCGCAAGCGGTCTGTATCTCTCAAAACCAAGCTGACAGCCTTGCTGCTGGTGCTGGTTATTGTACCGCTGCTGATTGTAACCGGGACGCTGTCGCAATCCTTTACAGGGATTGTGAAGCAGGAAATCGAAGACGAGCAGCTTCAGCTTGCGGGGACCAATGCGGCTGCCTTGGACACGCTGCTTAAGGAGAAGATCGACGCGTTCAAGAGTCTGACGGCCGAATATCAGCCTGTTCTGCTGGGCGGAGACCGCGCCCGCATTGTGGCTCTTCTGCAGACGATGAAGGCCTTGAACCCTGATGTGCTGTCTTTCTACTATTCAACGGCTGCGGGACAGGCGTTCAACGAGGAGAACGTCTCGCTCGATATATCGGACTTTGCCAATTTCCAGCGTATCCAGAAGGAGAAGACGGTCGGCGTCTCGGACTTGCTGAAGGACAGCAAGAGCGGGGCCAACATCATCCTGATCGACATCCCGCTGACAGACAAGGCGGGCAAATTCCAGGGAATTATTCAGGGCATGCTCAGCCCAGACCACATCCTGGAGCGCCTCAATGAGAATAAGCTCAGCAAGACGACCTATGCCTACCTGCTGTCCAAGACCGGGGTATATCTGACCCATCCAAATGCGGACAAGATCGGCAAGAGTTTCAAGGAGTTCGCCAACGCCGCCAAGATCAAGACGTTCGACAATGAAGTGCTGGCAAAAGAATCCGGTACCGTGCATTATACCGAGCCGGACGGCACCGCCAAGACGGCCTCCTATGACAACGTGGATCTGACCGGCTGGAGAGTGGTCGTCAGCGGCGAGGATTCCGATCTGCTGGCCAAGGTGACGGCAACCGAGCGGGAAGCCATGCTGATCCTGCTGGTCAGTGCGGTGTCCGTAGCGGTGCTGGCCTATCTGGCGTCCGCCGTTATTATGAAGCGGCTGAAGCCGTTCACCCGGCTGATGAAGAAGGTCTCGGAAGGCGACCTGACCGACCGGCTTCCGGTCAAAGGCAGCGACGAGCTGGAGCAGGTCAAGACCGGCATGAACGAGATGCTGGATTCCTTCTCCCATGCGCTGGAGAAGCTCTCCGATTCGGTGCAGCATACGGCGGCTTCTTCGGAACAGCTCACCGCCATTGCGGCCAGCTCGCTTCAGACGTCGGAAGAGACGGCCCAGGCCGCCGAGACGATGGCCCAAGGCGCAACGATGCAGACGGAGGGGTCCGAGCAGTCGGCGGAGGCCATTCAGGAGATGGCGATCGGCATTCAGCGGATTGCCGAATCGGCCGGGATCGTCAACGAACGGGCGCTTGACGTGCAGAAGGAAATGATGGACGGCGACCAGGCGGTCGAGAACGCCGTAGCCCAGATCAACGGAGTGAAGGAGACCGTCGGCCGGTCGGCGGCGACGATCCGGGTGCTTCAGTCCAAGTCGGAAGAAATTAACGGCATCGTGACTTACATTTCTTCTATTGCCACGCAGACCAATCTGCTCTCGCTGAACGCCTCGATCGAGGCGGCCCGCGCGGGCGAGCATGGCCGCGGATTCGCGGTCGTCGCCGGGGAGGTCAAGAAGCTGGCGGAACAGACGTCCGCAGCCACAGAGTCTATTGCCAATCTTGTGGCGGAGATTCAGCAGTCTACGCTGAGCACCGGCCAGGCGGTAGAGGCAAGCATCGGCCAGGTAGAGGCCGGCGTTCAGGGAATCAACCGGGTGCGCGAAGTGTTCGAGTCCGTGCTGGATGCCGTGCAGAGCGTTACCGCCCAGATTCAGGAAGTGTCCGCGGCCACCGAGGAGCTCTCGGCCAGCACCGAAGAAATCTCGGCCTCCATGCACGAGATGGTTGCGATCTCCCGCGAGTCGCTCGGAGAATCCAAGCGCATTTCCCAAGGGGCAGCCGAGCAGCATCAGGCGATGGAGGACATTTCAGCCTCTTCGTCGTCGCTGTCGCACATGGCGGAAGAATTGCAGGAACTGGTCGGCAAGTTCAAGGTGTGATCGGACCTTTAGCAGGGCATGGAGCAGGATTATGGAAGGAGCGTCTCCCCGGGAGGCGCTCCTTCTGTGTTGTCCTGCCGGACGGGTCTGCCGCAGACTCGGCTTCTATGATAATATGTAAGCGAGTGCAAGCAAGCTTGATGAGAGAAGGATAGCGATATGCGAATGGAACTTTGGCCGGAAGGCGCCCCGCTGGCTGCGGGAGACGGGCCGGAAGATCGGCCGGCGCTGACGGCCTATCTGCCCGACCCGGGCGAAGCGCTCCGCGCCGCCGTGATCGTCCTGCCGGGAGGCGCCTACTTCCTGCGGGCGGATCATGAGGGCGGGCCGGTGGCCCGCTGGCTGAACGGGCTCGGTCTCGCTGCGTTCGTCCTGGATTACCGCGTCGCGCCGTACCGGCATCCCGCTCCGCTGCTCGACGCCCAGCGGGCTGTCCGGACGGTCCGGCTGCATGCCGCCGAGTGGGGCGTCGATCCGGACCGGATCGGCATTCTGGGCTTCTCGGCGGGCGGACATTTGGCCGGAGCAGCCGGAACACACTATGACCCGGGCGAAGCCGGGGCGGCGGACCCGGTGGAGCGGATGTCCTGCCGGCCGGATTTTATGATCCTGGGATACCCGGTCGTCAGCCTCGGTGAATTCCGGCATGACGGATCCCGCACGAATCTGCTGGGACCGGAACCGTCCGAAGAGGAAATTCGGCTGCTCTCGAACGAGCTTCAGGTAACCGCCGATACGCCTCCGGCTTTCATCTGGCATACCTCGGACGACCCGGATGTGCCGGTGGAGAATGCCCTGCTGCTGGCGGCGGCGCTGAGCCAGAGCAAGGTGCCGTTCGAGCTGCATTCTTATCAGTCGGGGGAGCATGGGCTCGGGCTTGCCCAGGACCATCCCGAAGCCCGGACCTGGCCGGGCCTCTGCGCCGCCTGGCTGAGACGGATCGGGGCCGCGCCGGCTGCCGGGGAACAGGCAGGAAGCAAAGACTGACGTTGTTGGAAGCAAGAAGACCACTGCAAGCAACCAAACTACTGCAAGCAAGAAGACCCTACAAGCAACAAGACCCTACAAGCAACAAGACCCTACGAGGAGGATACATACGATGCCCATGCTGGACATGCCGCTTTCAGAATTAAAAGACTATGAGGGCCGAAATCCGCGGCCCGCGGATTTCGACGCGTACTGGGAAGCTGCGCTGGAGGAAATGAGAGGAACCGATCCGCAGGTGGAGCTGGTGCGCTCGGAATTCCAGGCCCCTTATGCGGAATGCTTCGACCTGTATTTCACCGGAGTCGGCGGATCGCGCGTACATGCCAAATACATCCGGCCGAAGGACGTTCCGGCGCCGCATCCCGCCGTTCTCCAGTTCCACGGCTACAGCGGAGACTCGGGAGACTGGCAGGACCGGCTGCAATATGCTGCGCTCGGCTTCTCCTGCGCCGCGCTTGATGTGCGGGGCCAGGGCGGATGGTCCGAGGACCGCGGCGGCCACAAGGGCAACACGTTCCAGGGCCACTTTATCCGCGGTCTGGACGGCCCGGCCGAACAGATGATGATGCGCCAGGTCTTCCTGGACACCGCCCAGCTGGCGGCAATCGTGATGGGCTTCGAGGAAGTCGACGAGAACCGCGTAGGCGCAACGGGCTGGTCCCAGGGCGGCGCGCTGACAATCGCCTGCGCCGCGCTGGAGCCGCGGATCAAGCGGGCGGCTCCGGTCTATCCGTTCCTCAGCGACTACAAGCGCGTATGGGAGATGGACCTGGCCAAGGACGCCTACGGCGAGCTGCGGGATTACTTCCGGCATTTCGATCCGCAGCACAAGCGGGAGGATGAGATTTTTGCCAAGCTGGGCTATATCGACATCCAGCATCTCGCTCCGCGCATCCGGGCGGAGGTGCTGTTCGGCGTCGGGCTGATGGATAATATCTGCCCGCCGTCCACCCAGTTCGCTGCGCTCAACAAGATTCGCTCCCCGCTACAGCTGGAGATCTATCCGGACTTCGGCCATGAAGGACTGCCCGGCATGCCGGACCGGATCTTCCAGTTCCTGATGGAGCTGTAAGGCCCGGCGGGCGGCAGAGGCGCAGGGCCTGTGGGCGGCCCGCAGCATCAAGAGGCCGTCCGCAACACCGAAAGGCCGCCGCAGCACCAAGAGGCCGTCCGCAGCACCAAAAGGCGCCCGCAGCACCGAAAGGCCGTCCGCAGCATCAAGAGGCCGTACCCCACACCGAAAGGCCGCCGCAGCACCAAGAGGCCGTCCCCTGCCGGGGACGGCCTCTTGGTGCTGGAGCCGGTTCGGCTAAGAGCCCGCCGGGCGCGGCTCCTTAGCCGAACCGGTACAGCCGGACGCCGTGCGGCGGCACGCCGGCGTCCAGGGCGCCTTCGGCCAGCCGGGCGGGCTGGCCGCTCCACAGCTCGGTCCCGCCGCCGGGGAAGGCGGCGAGGCCGAGCTCCTCCGGCGACAGCCGCAGGGCAAGCGGCGTCTCGCCGGTGTTGAACAGGGCGGCGTACACGGCGCCGCCGCTCTCTTCCGCCGTCCAGACGACGGCGGGCCCCCGGCGGAGCGCTTCGCGCGCGCCGCCGCTCTCGCGGTGCAGGCGCAGCACATCGCGGTTGGTGAGGAGCGACAGCGTCCATTCGTCGTTGTCGCGCAGTTCGCCGCCGAGAATGAGCGGCGAGCGGACGATGCTCCAGAGCGACAGCAGGGTCAGCTGCTCGTCGCGGGTGAACCGGGTCCACCGGTCGGAACCGCCGCCGTCCACCGAGCGGATGCCGATGTGTCCGAGAGGCAGCATATCGCAGTCCGGCCAGCAGCCGGGACCGGCGACGCTCTGCCAGGCGCGGCAGCGGTCGAACATGTCCAGGAGCAGCGGCCACTGATCCCAGAAATCATCGGTGACCCGCCACATATTGGCATGCTCGCGGAAGAAGCCGGCCAGCTCTACCGGGGCCGGACCGGGAGACAGGCTCAGAACCATCGGCCGTCCGCAGCGGGCGATGGCTTCCCGGATCAGGACGATTTCGTCCTGGTGGGTGCCGTACAGCCGGGAAGCGGCGATGTCGTCCACTTTGACGAGATCGACTCCCCAATCGGCGTACATTTGAAAAAGCGAATCATAATACGCCTGGGCTCCGTCCCGCGAGGCGTCCACGCCGTACATGTCCGTGTTCCACGGACAGATGGAGTTCGGATGGGCGATGCTGCGGGCGGTGGCGGCGCTGCCGAGGATCGGGGTGTCGGCATGGACGGCCTGGCGCGGAATGCCGCGCATGATATGAATGCCGAACTTCAGGCCCATACCGTGAATTTCAGCAGCCAGCGGCTTGAAGCCCTGCCCGCCGGCCGCCGAAGGGAAGCGGTTAACGGCCGGAAGCAGACGCGAATAGGCATCCATTTCGAGCGGGACGAACGGACGGTACTGGGAAGAGACCGCGCCGGGCTCATACCACTGGATATCGACCGTGACATATTCCCAGCCGTATTCCTTCAGATGGGCCGCCATGTAAGCGGCATTGCCGCGAATCTCCTCTTCGGTGACGGCCGCCCCGTAGCAGTCCCAGCTGTTCCAGCCGAGCGGAGGGTAGGGGGCGGCCGCATTCTTGTCATAAGACGCAGATGTATCGGTCATCGGATTTCAGGCTCCTTTGCATAGCTTCTTTCTTAATCATAGGCAGGGAGCCTTCGGAGAATCTATAGTGATTTCATGCCGCTTAACAGCACAATATTGCGGTCGGAAGCTCTAATCCCAGAACAGCCGGCGGTACTGCAGGCTCTCGCCGCCGCCGCGGAAGGCGCCCGGCGTAATCCCGGTCTGGGACCGGAACGCTTTGATGAAATAGCTGCCGCTGGAGTAGCCCAGCTCGTCTGCGATCCGTTCGACGCTCAGCGAAGTTCCCCGCAGCAGCTCCATCGCCCGTTCGGTTCGCAGCCGGTTCAGGTAGGCGACCGGCGTGAGCCCGGTGCAGGCCGAGAAGCGGCGGATGAAGTGGGACTTGGACAACCCGGCATAGTCGGACAGCAGATCCATGCTGACCGGTTCGCAGCGGCGGTTCTCCAGATATTCGGCCGCCCGCCGGACCGGCTCGGGCCATGCGGAGCGTCCGGGGCGGGCGGCTCCGCTGCGGGCCAGCTCCGTTGCGAACTGGTAGACGTAGGAAGATGCGAGCAGGGGGTCAACGATGCGGCCGGCGGCGGCCTCCGCAAAGATCAGCCGGAGCAGAGAGGCGGCTGCGCCCGAGGGCGGGAGCAGGGGCGTGTCTCCGGCCAGTCCGGTGAACCGCCTCCAATGGGGGAGAATCAGCTGCGGCCGCATGAGAATGAAGTAGAACTCCCAGGGCTCCGTCCCGTGCTCGGGATAATAATAACGGTGGCGGCCGGGAATCTCGGCAAGAAAAGCCCGGCCCGGCCCGATTCGGGAAATCTGTCCCCCGCGCTCGAACCGGCCTTCCCCGGAGACCGTATGCTGCAGAAGCAGAAGCGGACCGTCCTCCCGGACAAGCCCGTCCCACAAGTAGCCGGGGTGGCGGACCGTCTCATGGCCGACGGCGAACAGGCTGCCTAGCGCCAGATCGGGATCGTCCGAGAAGCGAAAGCCGTAGGTGCCCCTCAGGGCGGTTATGCTCATATTCATCCTCCGTTCCCTGTGCAGGGTTCATTGGCTTCATTGTAAGCCAGCGCGCGCAGATGCGGCAAAAAAAGAGAGGGCGCCGCTCTCCGGCGGCCCCCAAATCCGAGTCCGGCGGGAACGGAGACCGTTCCCGGTCTTGCGGCGGATCCCGCTTGCAGAGAGAGGAAATCTCCCCGGGATGTGTGCTATCATGGGAGAGACGAAGCGCTACGGAGAGCGGCGGTCTTCCGGCCGCCGCCCGGGAAGAAGGAGAGAGAGCAAGTGAACGAAGAAGTAAAAGCAGCGTATCGTCTTCTGGAGCTGCCGGAGGACGCCTCCCGCGAGGAGATCGACCGCCGGTTCGACCTGCATTTGAAGCGGAGGCGGTCGGTGAGCGCCGGATCGGCAGAGGGCGTATCCGAAGCCGAACTGGCGTATGAGCGGACAACCGCAGCTTACCGTCTGATTCTGTCGGCCCTCCAGCGGGAAGACATCCGCCGTGCCGAGGAAGAGCGGCTGGCCAAGTACGGCCCGCTCGCAGGAATGGCCAAGCGGACCGAGACCTTCTTCCGGATGAACGGAACGAAGGTGCTGGTCTCCCTGATTGTTCTTGCCGTTCTGGGCTTTGCGGTCTGGGGCATCGCGAACCGGGTGGAGAAGAAGCGCTATGAGGCCAGTCTGCCGCCGGTCGATCTTCATGTGATGTTCATTGGAGAATTCGAGGCGGACGACGATCCGAAAGGGAACGGACAGCCCCTCGAGGACGCCATGGTGAAGACGCTTCCAGGATTCCGGCGGATCGAGACGGAGATTGTCTATGTGCCGAATGCGACAGGCGGAGGGACGGCGGACCTGGCTTACAAGCAGAAGGCCATGGCCGTGCTGGCGGCAGACGCGCCGGACTTGCTTGTGCTGGACCGCAACTGCTACGACTGGCTGGCGAATCAGGACCTGTACGCCGAGCTTCCGGCGGCCCGTCTTGCGGAATGGTTCCCGGACGGAGCGAAGGACAGCCGGGTGCTGACGGCCAAGGACGAAGACGGCAGCGAGCGTCCGTCGGCGGTTGATTTTACGGACAGCGCCCTGGTGAAGAACTGGCCTCTGCAGAAGATGGAGCTGTTCGGCGGGGTCGTCAACAAGTCGAAGCACGCGGAGCAGGCGCTGTCGCTGCTGCAGGCGGCGGTTCAGGCCGAGTAGCCGGGCCGTCTTCCAAGGGCGGCCGGACCGGAGTGCCGGACGGCGGTATTGACAAGCCCGGCGCCCTGCGCCGACAATGAAGAAGTTCGGGCCGCGCGGGGCGCGGCGGTATTTCTACACACATACAACGGGGGAATGAGCGCATGCCATCACTGGAACAGACAAGCGCATTACTGGAATCGAAGGCATTCACTGCACTTCTTGAAGAGATGTACGGCCAAGACCCGGAAGTGACGAAGGCGCAGCGCGCGCGCTATGCAGACCTTCTGAATGAATACGCCTCCCGCTTCGGCGAGAGCGACGTCTTCCTGTTCAGCTCGCCGGGACGCACGGAGATCAGCGGCAACCATACGGACCACAATCTCGGCAAAATCGTCGCCGCCAGCATCAATATGGACTGCATCGGCGTTGCTTCCAGACGCAGCGACGGCAAGGTCGGCATCGTCAGTCTGGACTACAACGAGGACTTCACCCTTGATCTGGCGAACCGGGCGGACGTTCCGGGCGCTTCGGGCACGTATACGCTGGTGCTCGGCATTCTGGAGGGCTTCGAGAAGAAGGGCTTCCGCATCGGCGGCTTCAATGTCTGCCTGACCAGCGACGTTATCAGCGCCGCCGGGGTTAGCTCCTCGGCCTCATTTGAGATGCTGATCTGCGCCATCGTCAACTCGTTCTATAACGAGGGAGCGCTGAGCGTCGTCGACTGCGCCAAGATCGGGCAGTATGCCGAGAATCACAAGTGGGACAAGCAGTCCGGTCTGCTCGACCAGATGGCCTGCGGCCATGGCGGCCTGATCTCGATCGACTTCCGGGATGCGGCCAATCCGGCCATTTCGAGCGTCGATTTTCAGGCGATCAACCGGGATTATACGCTGCTGATCGTTCCGACCGGAGGCAACCATGCCGACCTCAGCGCGGAGTATTCCTCCATTCCGTCCGAAATGAAGGCGGTTGCGGGCGTGCTGGGTGCGCAGGTGCTCGGCGAGCTGCGGGAGGAAGACGTGCTGGCGCGGATTCCCGAAATCCGCGAGAAGGCGGGAGACCGAGCGCTGATGAGAGCCCTGCACTTTTTTGAGGAGAACAGACGGGTTGACGGCATCATCGCCGCGCTGGCGGAAGGCGACGCGCAGGCATTCCTGCGTCTGATTACGGAATCCGGCAACTCGTCGTGGAAGTGGCTGCAGAATATCTACGCCAGTTCGGCGCCGGACGAGCAGGGCGTATCGGTTCACCTTGCCCTTACGGAGCTGTTCCTGCGCAATCACGGCGGCGTCGGTGCGACCCGGGTGCACGGGGGAGGCTTCGCGGGCGTGATTCTGACGGTTCTGCCGCATGCTCTGGTCGAAGAATACAAGGCGTATCTGGCCTCCTTCGGCATGAACCAGACCTATACGATCCGGATGCGTCCGTACGGCTCCGTCAATCTGAACGGACTTCTGAAGGACTGATCGCTTCGACCGGCAGCAGAGAAGCGGCGGCCGAATTGTATCCCAAAGGTGACGACCTGATCCGCTGAATAAGCGAAAGGCCAAGAGTGCGCAGGATCACACGGAGAAGGCTGCTCTTTTGTTAGAATGAGAACAAATCTCATTTACAGGAGGAATCCAGAATGGAGAAAGCATCGGTTACCGCCGCGATGGAATATAAGGAAGAACGTTTTACCAAGCGGGTGCTGTTCCAAAAAGGGGAAAGTGTCCTGTTTGTCCTGAATTTCCTGCCCGGACAGGAGCTGCCGCTGCATAATCACCCCGGCGCGGATGTCTATATCACCGTGCTTGAAGGAGAGGGAACGGTGCTGGCCGACGGCGCCGAGTATCCGGCGGCGCGGGGCGACGCCTTCCATATCGGAGGCGGAGAGCAGTTCGCTTACCGCTGCGGCGGAGGGCCTTCTTCGCTGCATGTCGTGCTGAGCAAGCTGCCGGGTCCGGAATACGGACAGAACGTGTAGCGGCAGAACGCCTACGGCGCGGCAGAGACGGAAGCGGGATAGAGAACGCACAGAAAGGGGCAGTCCGGATCCTATCCGGCCTGTCCCTTTGTTTTGCCCATGTATCCTATAAGGCCGTGCTTCTCAGTTACCGGCTGAAATAATCCGCCAGCCCGTTGGCGATGGCCTGAGCGGCCTGGCGCTGGTAGGAGGCCGTCCGCACGATGGATTCATCGCGGGCCGTGGTCAGGAAGCCCAGCTCGACCAGCGCCGACGGTACGGAGTTGTTCCGCAGCACATAGTAGTTGCCGTAGGAGACCCCGTTGCTGCTCAGGCCGATGCCTCCGGAGAGTCGGCCTTCAATGGCCCGGGCCAGCTTCTGGTCATCGGACAGAGAGTAGTAGAAGGTCAGCGTCCCGGATACTTTCTTCGGAGAGGAGTTGTAATGCACGCTGACGAACGCATCCGCTCCCACCTTGCCGGAGAGCAGGGCGCGGCTGGACAGCGACGGCTTCTGGCTGTCCCGGGTCCGCGTCATGGTGACCTGGGCGCCGGCCGCCGTCAGATCGTCGCGCAGATACAGCGCCGTCTGCAAGTTCAAATCCTTCTCCAGCGTATCGTACGTCGTCCCTACCATCCCGGGATCATCGCCCCCGTGCCCGGCGTCCACCACAATCCGCTTGCCGCGAAGTCCGGCGGTCCGGGCCGGTGCGGAAGCGGAGGCCGTCTTGTATGCCACGGTCGTCACCGCAGCCCCGCCGGTCTTCACGTAGTCCGCTTTGGCCCAGCCCAGCGCTCCGGCGGCGGTCCGCACCCGGTACCAGCCGTTCTCCGACGACAGAATCTGGACCCTGTCTCCGGCGTTCAAGGAGCCGATCACCTGGTAGCCGGTGCCGGGGCCGCTCCGCATGCGGAGCGAGTCCGCCGTGATCGTCGCTCGGCCCGAAGCGGCGGCCGAGGCGGCCGAGGTGATGATGAGGGGGGCGGCGGAAGTGCCGCCTCCCGTTTTTTTGAGATAATAGCCTGCTACCCAACCGGACAGCGAGCCTGAACTCACCTTCGCCCAGCCGTGCTGCTCGTCTGTAACCGTCACCACCGCACCGCTCTTCAGATACCCCTTGGCCGCAGCCTCTGCGGCAGGTTCCTTCAGCACGGGCAGCGACGAGGTGTAGACCTTGGCTGTGTAGGCGGCGCCGGCTTCGGCCGGAACGCCGAGCGCCAGCAGCGCCGCCAGCAGTAAGACCGGTATTCTTCGCCCCAAGACGCGCATATTCGACAATTTGACCATAGGTACCCTCGCTTTCGCGGAAATTCATCTTACTCTCTTACCCGCTATATCGGCATCCGGCACCGGATTTGTTGAGATTTCGTTCCGAGGTCCGACAAAGACCGGAACAGCTTCCCGCAAAAATGGGAACATCGGCAGGCTTGCCTCGCCCGCACTCGGTCCCCTCCGGCCTTTCAGGTTCGTTTAAGGGTTGGTTTCTATACTGAACCCGTAACTGAACAAGATAACGAAAGGCGGTCCCTCTATGAAGATCAAGCGCTCCTTCAGACGAAGATGGATTCTTATTCCCGCGGTTCTGCTGACGCTCGGCGGAACGGCCTATGGTCTGGCAGACCGATATTTAATCGACCATGTGGAGGCAGTCGTGGCTCAGCCGGCTCCCGAAGACGCCCGGGCGGCCGAGACGGCCGCAGAGCAGGCTGCGAATGCAGTATCCGACGATTGGAACTACCGCAGCGACAATATGAGCATTTCTATTACGAAGAAGACGGAAGGCAGCGGAAGCAGTGCGGTTATTTATTACGTCGCGGATGTTCAGGTGTCCGATGCGTCCATGCTTCAGTCGGCATTCGCGCAGAATTCCTTCGGCACCAATATTACCGAGAATACATCCGGAATCGCCTCTGACCACGGAGCGGTCTTGGCCATCAACGGCGACTATTACGGGTTCCGGGACGACGGGGTCATTATCCGCAACGGGGTGCTGTACCGGAATAAGCCGGCGCGGGAAGGCGTGGCGCTCTACAAGGACGGGACGATGGCCGCCTATGAGGAGCCGGAGGTATCGGCGGAGAAGCTGCTAGAAGACGGCGCGCTCCAGACGTTCTCTTTCGGGCCGGCGCTGATTCGGGGCGGCAAGCTCGCGGTGAATCTGGACAGCGTGAAGATTGATACGAATTTTGGCAACCGGGGCATCTCGAACGCCAATCCGCGGACCGGCATCGGCATGATTGCACCCAATCATTATGTGTTCGTTGTTGTGGACGGCCGGTCCAGCGAGAGCCGGGGCATGACGCTGAACGAATTCGCGGGCCTGATGGCCGATCTCGGCGCAACGGAGGCTTACAATCTGGACGGCGGAGGCTCGTCAACCCTTTATTTCAAGGGACGGGTGGTCAATAATCCGCAAGGCAAAGGGCAGGAGCGGGGCGTAAGCGACATTCTGTATCTGGGGGAGGGGTAAGCCATGACGGTATTAATTCCCGCCTATGAACCGGACAACCGGCTGGTGGAGCTGATTGCGAATCTTCGGCGGATGACCGATGCGCCGATTGTGGTCGTCGACGATGGCAGCGGCGAACGTTACCGGGAGGTATTCCGGCAGGCCGGAGACGCGGGCTGCACCGTGCTGACGCATGGAACCAACCGTGGCAAAGGCAGTGCGCTCAAAACCGGGTTCAGGTACATCCTGGAACATGTGCCCTCTGCCGCGGTCGTCTGCGCCGACAGTGACGGCCAGCATACACCGCAAGATATTCTGGCCGTCGGCCGCGCCAGCGAAGCGGCGGAATCCGGCATGGTGCTTGGCAGCCGCCAGTTCACGGGCAGAGTGCCGCTCCGAAGCCGGTTCGGCAACCGGCTGACGAGCCGGGTGTACGGCGCTGCGACCGGAACACCGATCGGCGATACGCAGACCGGCTTGCGCGGCTATCCCCGGAGCATGCTCCGCTGGTTGTGCCAGGTGCCCGGAGAGCGTTTTGAATACGAAATGAATCTGCTGCTGGAGGCGCCGGTCCAGGGCTATGCCATTCGGGAGCTGCCCATCGAGACGGTCTACCTGAACGGCAACGAATCCTCCCATTTCCGGCCTGTGGCGGACTCGCTGAAGATTTACCTGCCGATTCTGAAGTTCTGCGCCGCTTCCCTGGTATCCGGCGCGCTCGACTTTCTGCTGCTCCTGCTTCTTCAAGCGCTGACGTCCAACTTGCTGCTGTCCGTCGTGCTCGCCCGAGCCGGAAGCTCGGCGGCCAACTACGCGGTCAACCGGAAGCTGGTGTTCGGCCGCCGCAGCGGCACGGCGCTTGGACGGTCGGTCCGGCGTTACTACGCCCTCGCCGCCTTGATTCTCGGTCTGAATTACGGGCTGTTGTCGGTGCTCCATACCGGTCTTGGTGTTCCTCTGATTCCGGCCAAGCTCGCTGTGGAGGGCATGCTGTTCCTGCTCAGCTTCGGCGTGCAGCGCCGGTTCGTCTACTAATTTCCCGTCTGATCCCGGCGGCTGCGGCGCGCAATCTCCCGGCGGACCGCCGGCGCGACCTCCGTCGCCAGCAGCTCGATTGACTCGGCCACCTTGGCGTACGGCATGCCGCCGACGTCCATCTGGGCCATGAACCGGGTGTGGCCGAACAGCTCATGCTGGTAGAGAATCTTCTCTACAATCTGCTCCGGGCTCCCGACGGCCAGCGCGTTGTCCGCCGCCGTGTAGGCCGAGAATTCCTCGCGGGTGAAGCGGTAATCCCGGCCGTCCTTGGCCCAGAAGCCGTTCAGATAGTTGAGATAGTAAGGGTAAAAGCTGTCCAGCGCCGCTTCCGGCGTCCGGCCGATGAAGCAGTGGCTTGTAATCGCCACCCGAAGACTCTCGGGAGAGTGGCCCGCCGCCGCGCCGGCAGCCCGGTACACGCCGGCCAGCTCCGCGAACCGCTCCGGGCTGCCGCCGAGAATGGCAAGGGCCATTCCGGCGCCGAGCTGGCCGGCCCGCTCGGCGCTCGCCGGCGTTCCGCCAACGCCGACCCACAGCGGAAGCCGCCGCTGATACGGCCGCGGCGCAATTTCGGCTTCGTGCAGGGAGGGCCGGAACTCGCCTTCCCAGGTCACGCTCTCCCGCTCGCCCAGCTCGCGGAGCAGCCCGATATTCTCGGCGAACAGCCGCTGGTAATCCTCCAGATTGTAGCCGAACAGCGGGAAGGACTCCGTGAACGCGCCGCGTCCCACCATAATTTCCGCCCGCCCGTCCGACAGCAGATCCAGCGTGGCAAAATCTTCGAACAGCCGCACCGGATCGATGGTGCTGAGCACCATCGTCGTGCTGGCGAGCCGGATGCGCTCCGTCACCTGGGAGAGCGCCGACAGGACAACGGGAACGGAGGAGACGGCAAAATCAAGCCGGTGATGTTCGCCGACGCCGAACACATCCAGCCCGGCTTCATCGGCCAGTCTGGCGGCGGCGACAATCTCCTTGAGGCGGCGGTGGGCGCTGACGGACTGCCCGGTCAGCGGATCGGCGACCAGGTCGCCGAGGGTGTAGACGCCGAATTCAAATTCAGCGGAAGCAGACGGAGAAGCATTCATGGTTTCAGGACTCCTTTTGCGGACAAGCCGATAATAGGGTCTGATTATTATACCATTATCCGAGAGTATCCGAGAGGCATCCGGGAGGCGCAGAAGTTCGGGACAGTCTTAGTACGGCTGCCGAACGGCCGGGCGGCTGCCCGAGCAGCCGGGCGGAAGACAGGCCGCCTTGCCACCACGGACAGGCCGTGGTACCTTTAGTTCGGAACCTTTAAGGTCATGAACTTTACACGGGTCATGGAGCCTGCGGGACACGAGATTACAGAGCGGACCGCGCTGGCGGAGAACCGCGGACAGGAGCAGAAGCGTGGCATACCGGATTGTGTTTTTTGATATCGACGGAACGCTGGTCAACGAAGAGAAGGAGATTCCGGCCGATACGCTGGAAGCCGTACGGAGACTCAAGGACAGCGGGGTGGAGCCGGTCATTGCGACCGGGCGGGCCCCTTATTTTATTAAGCCGCTGGCGGAAGCACTGGGAATAGACTCCTATGTGTGCCTGAACGGGGCGTTGGTCGTCTACAAGGGGGACACGCTCTACAAGCAGCCGCTCTC
The DNA here is from genome assembly GCF_031470375.1 of Paenibacillus glufosinatiresistens. Classification (NCBI taxonomy): domain Bacteria; kingdom Bacillati; phylum Bacillota; class Bacilli; order Caryophanales; family Paenibacillaceae; genus Paenibacillus; species Paenibacillus glufosinatiresistens. Next base: position 33,844 of record NZ_JAVFHT010000015.1, on the reverse strand, counting down.
GCCCGAGACGATTGCCGCACTGGTGGAGACATCGGGCCGGCACGGGCACAGCCTGGTGTTTGAAGGGGCCGACGCCTACTTCGCCAACAGCGAGAACCATCCGTTCGTGACGGATTCCGTGAATTCGCTGAAGGTCGAGCATCCGGGATATGATCCGGAGTTCTGGCGCGGCAATGAAATCTACCAGATCTTCCTGCACTGCGAGGCGGAGGAGGAGCCCCTGTACGAAGAGCTGCTGGACCGGCTGCGGCTGATCCGCTGGCATCCGTATGCGATGGATGTTCTGCCTCCGGGCAGCTCCAAGGCCAAGGGAATCGAAGCGATGCTGAATCTGCTCGGCATGAAGCCCGAAGAGGCGGTGGCCTTCGGCGACGGTCTGAACGACAAGGAGATGCTGGAACTCGCAGGTCTCGGCATTGCGATGGGCAATTCCACGCCCGAACTGCTGCCTTATGCCGACTATGTCACTGCGGATGTGAATGATGGAGGCATCTGCAAGGGGCTGGTCTACGCCGGACTCTTGGATGGAATCTGCTGACGCATGCAGACGGAAGAAGGCGGAATTTGTCCTTCATCTAACGAATGCCTAACGGTATGAACGGCTAAGCCTGTGAATGAATAGGGGCTTCGCCGTTTTTTTGTGATTCTGGAGCCTGCGGAAAGGTGTATAATCATACGGAGAGGACAACCATACTTTTACAGGGAGAGAAATCCATGAAGAATCAGCTTCGTAGAGTATGGCAAAAAGCGGCGCTGGCAGCGCTCGCCGGCCTGTGCCTGACCCTGCCGGGGACGGCTTCAGCCTTGACGGCCTACGGGCCGCACACGTCGTACAGCGGCAGCAATTACAGCTCGGAAGTCGACCGGCTGACCTACGTCAAGCCGCAGTGGAGTCTGCCCGCGGACGCCTTGGGGAACGACTACACGATGGCTGACAGCGGGGCCGTGGCTGCCGGAGACGGCAACGTCTTTTTCCTTCAGAAGGGCCAGCTTCTGGCTGTGAATGCCCAGACCGGCAAGCGTCTCTGGAAATATGGAGCCGGCCTGCAGTGGCCGCTTCAGTACCGGAATGGCAAGGTCTACGTCTCCTCGAAGAACGGCATGATCTATGCCGTGGACGGCTCCAAGGGTCGGCGGCTGTGGGCCTCTTCGAAGCCGGCTGCGAAGACAGGAAAGCTGCTGATCGACGGGGACAAGCTGTTCGCGGCGGCCGACGGCGGCATTCGGGCCTATCGGCTTCAGGACGGCAAATCGCTGTGGGAGGCCACAGTGAAGGACGGCTATCTGCCCGCAGAGAGCATGATCGCCGCAGAGGGTCTGGTGCTGGCGGAGGGTTCCGTGTCGGGAGCTTACACCTACGGGGTGCTGTATGCGTTTGACCAGGCGACCGGCCGCAGACTGTGGGAAGCGGACAACCATGCGCTTCCGGCCGCGGTCAAGGACGGAACGGTCATCTCGCAGCGGACGGGCAATCTGCTGGACATGCAGGTTCTCACCACCCTCGACTGGCTGGACGCCCGGACCGGCAAGACGGAGAAGACGGTCGTCTACAATCCCGAGAATGTGGACCCTGACCATCCGGCAGCCAAGGACGGCGTCATCCGCAGCGGCGGCATGGCCTGGTACAGCGGAGACCGGATCTACCTTGACGGGGGAGACCGGGTCTACAGCTATCCCGCCGACGCCGATCCGGCAAAGACGGTGCGCGATACTTACCTCAGCGGAGCGTCAGGTACCCATTATATCGCCGGCCCGTTCGATGGCCGGATGCTGTTCACCGACGCCAATAATCTGAACCTCTATGGCGTCAAGACCGCCAACAAGACAGCGGTCGGCTATAATGCGGGCCTTCGCTATGCCATAGCCCGTCTGGATCTTATCGGTCACGGTCTTTATATCATCCAGACGGACGGCAAGCTGATCGCGGTCAATCTGCAGACGGCGCAGCCGGTGGTCGGACTGGTCACCGGAGGCAACGTGTTCGGCCCGACCCTGGCCGAGAACGGGATGATTATCGTTCAGAGCAAAGGCAAAGTCCAGGCGTTCAAGGAGCCGCAGACGCTGAAGGCCGCAAGGCCGAACTGATCTTTATGTGAGAAGACAACGAAAGCGGCCGTTCAAGGAGCTTATCCTTGGACGGCCGCTTTGTCGTTGTACAACCAGAAGGGCCGTCCCTGGCCATTGCCGGCTTTTGGAACGGCCCTTCTGGCTTAGCGGCGGAGAGGGGTCAGGATTCGGTTGCGGTCTGGCGGGCCGGAGCCTCGGCGTCCTTGCGCGAAGCCGGGACTTTGCCCTTGAGGAAGAAGGTAAGCAGCAGGCCGACTACAGCGAAGCCGACAATCACGACGTACGCATCGTTGATGCCCTGAATATTCGCCTGAAGGGCGATCTGCTTCGGGTCCAGCCCCGACTTGGCGGCGGAGACCATCATGTCGGCATAATGGGTCTTGGTCCGGTCGGTCATAATCGTGACAAGCAGCGAGGTGCCTACAGCTCCGGCCACTTGGCGAATCGTATTGGAGATGGCCGTTCCGTGCGCGTGCAGCTTGGCCGGGAGCTGATTGAGGCCCGCCGTCTGAATCGGCATCATCAGCAGCGCCATGCCGATCCGGCGTCCGGTGGAGAGCAGCAGCAGATACATATAAGTGGTCTTATCGGTCAGATCGACGAAGCCGAGCGTGGTTCCGATCGTAATGATCATGCCGGCAACGGCCAGCCATTTGGCGCCGAACCGGTCGAACAGCTTGCCGGTAACCGGCATCAGCACGCCCATGACAATTGCGCCCGGCAGCATTAGCAGACCGGAATCCAGCGCCGAGTAGCCGCGGACGTTCTGCAGATACAGCGGGAGCAGCATCATATCGGCGTACATTACCATGGTGATGGCGATATTGATGAGCGTGGTCAGCGAGAACATGCCGTACTTGAAGGCCCGCAGATCAAGCAGAGGCTGCCGGGAGACGAGCTGCCGCCAGGTGAAGAGAATCAGCGAGAGCACGCCGGCGGCAATGGTGGAGAGCACTTCGGCGCTGGACCAGCCAAGGCTTGCCGCGCGGCTGAAGCCGTACAGCGTGGAGCCGAAGCCGATGGTGGAGAGCACGACGCTGAGCGAGTCGAGCGCCGTTGCGGTCTTCTCCGAGACGTTCTTCAGGTAGATCATGCCGATCAGAATAACCAGGACAACAAAGGGCAGCATCCCGTAGAACATCACTTTCCAGGAGTAATTCTCCAGCATATAACCCGTCAGCACAGGACCGATCGCCGGGGCAAAAATGATCGCCAGCCCGACCATGCCCATGGCAGCGCCGCGGTTATCGGGCGGGAAGATCGCCAGAATGACGTTCATCAGCAGCGGCATAATGATGCCTGCGCCCGCCGCCTGAATCAGACGTCCTGCGAGCAGAACGGAGAAGTCGGTCGCGACTGCGGATACCAGAGTTCCGATCAGGAAGATCCACATGGAAGCCTGGAAGAGCTGACGGGTGGAGAAGCGCTGCATCAGAAAAGCCGTTATCGGAATCAGCACACCGTTGACGAGCATATATCCGGTTGTCAGCCACTGCGCGGTGGCCGCCGTAATGCCGAATTCATGAATGAGCTTCGGAATCGCGACGCTCATGACGGTCTGGTTCAGCGTTGCGAGGAAAGCTCCCAAAATCATAACCAGCAGAATGGGACCTTTCTTCAAAGCGGCGGTGCCTGCGGCAGCAGTCTTGCTCAAGAGGAATCATCCTTTCGTATATCCATAGATTAAATTTACACAGCGTAGTATAGTTAACAGCATATCAATCATTATAAAAGGTAATGGCCGGTTTACAAGCGACACATTCCTTCGATATGTAAATAATTCAAGTATGGTTTCGCTTACAGTCTAAATTGTCAAGGATATACGACACATCCTTAAAGGTTGTTAATTACTTGTTTGAGGGGAGGAGACCGGACGATGAACACCTCCGGCAAAGTTGACCCGCGCGTGCTGCGCACCCGGCGGCTGCTGAAGCAGGCTTTTTTCGAGCTGCTCCAGGAACGGGAAGTCGATAAAATCACCGTGAATCAGCTCGCCGAGCGGGCGACCATCAATCGGGTTACGTTCTATTTGCACTACCGGGACGTCCCCGACCTGATGGACAGGATCGCCGATGAAATGATCCGGGAAATCTCGGGGATTCTGTCCGTCGACAATCCGGACCCCGAGCAGCGGAATTCTCCGGGGGGCAGGCGGGAACGGCTGCTGAAGCTGCTGGAGCACATCGCGGACAACTCGAAATTCTACAAATCCGTGCTGGCGACGCGGCGCATTTCCGTCTTCGCCGAGCGTCTGCTCGATCTGATCTCCAACCTGATTCTCGGAGAGATCCAGCGGCAGGAACAGCTTCAGCCGGATGGATCTTCCATGCAAATTCAGAAGGATATCGCCATCTGGTACGGATCGTCGGCGCTGATGGGCGTCATTATCAAATGGCTGCAGAACGATATGCCCTATTCGCCCGCGTATCTGGCCAGGCAGTTCGCCATGCTGACTTATCGCAATTAACGGGGAGGAAGAGGAATGCAGGCTCATGAGTTTATGATTCGGCAGGTATACAAGGTTAAGGAGAACGATACGGTACGCGCGGTAATTGAGAAGTTCATTGAGCACCGGATCAGCGGGCTGCCCGTTGTGAACGAGCGCAACGAGATCGTCGCTTATATCAGCGACGGGGACATTATGCGCTATATCGGGAGACAGAAGGACAGAATCGTCGATTATGTCTATTTCAGCTTTTTGCTGGAAGGCGACAACGAAGCGCTGGAACAGCGCGCCCAGAGATTGCTGAAACTCAACGTGATGGAAGTGGCGACGCGCAAGGTGATCAAGGCGGCTTGGGATGATGAGATTGACGGCATTGCGGCTATACTGGGGCAAAAGCACATCAAGAAGCTCCCCGTTGAGCGGAACGGGGTGCTCGTCGGCATTATCAGCCGGGGCGACGTGATCCGGCATTCCTTCGGCCTGCTGCTCTAAGATAGCCCGGAAGCCGCTGTGCCGAAATTCTTGATTTTACGGTTGACAGAGCCGGGATTCAATGATAGGTTAATAAACAACAAAACTCATTAGAATACTATGAATTAAATCACAAACCCGACTGTACGGACAGAGGTTTTGCGTTGAAGGACGCGGAATCTCTGTCTTTTTTGTGTACGGGAGCGAGGAGGAAGGCCATGGGAGAAGCGCTGTTGGCGATCTCGAACCTGAATAAGTCATTTGAAACGGCCGCCGGAGGGGTCCGGGCCCTTCAGGGAGTGAATCTGCGGGTGGAGGAGGGCGAGTTCATCACGGTCATCGGACCAAGCGGGTGCGGCAAATCGACGCTGCTGCGCATTGTGGCCGGGCTTGACACCGAATTCTCGGGAACCGTGACGCTGGGCGGAGAGGCGATCCGCGGACCGGGCATAGATAAAGGATTTATCTTTCAGGAGCATCGTCTGTTCCCCTGGCTGACCGCCGAGAAGAATATCGCTTCCGATCTGTCGCTGCGCGACCCGCAGGTGCGCCGGAGAGTGGATGAGCTGATTGCGCTAGTGAAGCTGGAAGGCTTCGAGCGTTCCTATCCCCGCGAATTGTCCGGCGGGATGGCCCAGCGGGTAGCAATCGCCCGCGCGCTGCTGCGAAGTCCGCGCATTCTGCTGCTCGACGAGCCGTTCGGGGCGCTGGACGCCTTCACCCGCGCCCATATGCAGGCGGTGCTGCTTGATATCTGGCAGACCCGGCGGACGACGATGGTCTTCGTCACGCATGATATTGACGAAGCGGTCTTTCTGGGCAGCCGGGTCGTTATACTGGAGCCGCGCCCCGGCCGCATCCGGCGGGTTATTCCGATCGATCTTCCGTATCCGCGCAAGAAGGCCGGCACTTCCTTTCAGGAGCTGCGCCTGCGGGTGTTGAGCGAGTTCGAGAAGGTGGAAGAGCTGGAGCTGACGGACGGCGCGGGAATCTGAGGAGGAAGAATGATGTTGATGAACAAAAGAGGCGTTGCCCGATGAGCAACCGCGCCCTGACGCTTCGCGGCCCGGGCAGACCGGGCCGGCTGGCCGCTGTTCTGCTGGGCTCCATTCTGCCGGCTGCCCTGCTGGCCGTCTGGCAGACGCTGGGCCATTACGGCCTGATCTCGGATCTGCTGTTCCCGACCCCGTATACCATTCTCCAATCCTTCCTCTCGCTGGCGGCTTCGGGGGAGCTGTGGAACAATTTGAAAGTCAGCGCCGTCCGGGCGGGACTCGGATTTCTGCTGGGAGGCGGACTGGGACTGTTCTTCGGCGTGCTGGTCGGCCTGTACCGGCGGCCCGAGAAGCTGCTGGACCCGTCGCTGCAGATGATCCGGATGGTGCCCAGCCTTGCGGTTGTGCCGCTCTTCATTCTCTGGTTCGGAATCGGCGAAGAGTCCAAGGTGCTGCTGATTGCCAAGGGGGCTTTCTTCCCGGTCTATATCAATACCTTTATGGGAATTCGCGGCGCAGACAACAAGCTGTTCGAGGTGACGCGCGTGCTCGGGTTCAACCGGCGGCGGCAGATCACCCGGCTGGTTCTCCCGGCGGCGCTTCCGAATGTCATGCTCGGAGTGCGGCTGTCGCTGGGACTGTCTTGGCTGGGACTGGTGGTGGCGGAGCTGATCGCCTCCACATCGGGAATTGGCTATATGATGTCGGATGCCCGGCAGTTCGCCGATACGCCCGTTGTCTTTGTAGGCATCCTGGTGTTCGCGGCAGCGGGTCTGCTGACGGATACCGCCGCCCGGCTCTTGGAGCGGCGTCTGCTCCGGTGGAAGGAAGAGGCTCTGACCTAGATGAAGGAGGCGAATCAATCTTGAGTGAACACGTGGAACGCATCGCCGAGTCGGTCCCGGGCGTACCGGCCGGCAAGAGCCGGGCGAAGCCGGTCCGGCCGGAAGCTGCCCGAAGGCCGGCGGCAGGGCCCGGCTGGAGAGCGCAGCTGACCGATTGGGGCCAGGCGGCCGCTCTGCCGGCAGCTGTGCTGGCCGTCTGGCAGATTGCCGGGGGAGCCGGCTGGGTGTCGGCGGAATTTCTGCCAACCCCTGCGTCGATTGCAGCGTCCTTCTTCCGGCTGGCAGCCTCCGGCGAGCTGCTGCGCCATCTGGAGATCAGCGTCTGGCGGGCGCTGCTCGGATTTGCCGCCGGAAGCGCGCTCGGTCTGCTGCTTGGCCTGCTGACCGGGCTGTTCCGCAGCGCAGCGTATCTGCTGGACCCGGCTTTGCAGGTTCTGCGGCTGATTCCGCATCTGGCGGTCGCTCCGCTGATTATTCTCTGGTTCGGCTTCGGCGAAATTTCCAAGGTGGCGATCATTATGAGCGGCTCATTCTTCCCAATCTATATCCATACCTTTGCCGGAATACGCGGGGTGGAGAACAAGCTGTACGAAGTGGGAAGGGTACTGGCCTTCGGCCCGTGGCAGCGGCTGCGGCGGCTGATCCTCCCGGCCGCGCTGCCGAATATCCTGCTCGGTCTGCGGCTGTCGATGGCGGTCGCCTGGATCGGTCTGGTCGTGGCCGAACTGATCGGCTCCCGGTCCGGCGTCGGGTTCCTTATTAATGAAGCGAAGCAGAATTCAGATACCGCGGTTATCTTCGTCGGCATTCTGATCTTTGCGGTCGTGGGCAAGCTGATCGATACACTGTTCCGGTTCCTGGAGAAGCGTCTGCTGTTCTGGCGGGACAGTTATCGCGGCTAAAGGACATCGCGATTGAGACCAAAGCGATTGAGGCCATATACAAGAGAGGGTGAGCGTCCATGACGAATGCGAAATTGAACTCGCTTCATTTAACAACGGATGTACTTATACTTGGAGGGGGTCCGGCCGGAACCTGGGCGGCTCTGGCTGCGGCAGCGGCCGGTGCCAAGGTCGTGCTGGCGGACAAAGGATACTGCGGCACGAGCGGAGCCACCGCACCGTCGGGAACGGGCGTCTGGTACGTCGAGCCCGAAGCCCGCCTTCGGGAAGAGGCGAAGGCGAGCCGGTTCCGGCTCGGAGGGGAGCTTGCCGAGCACCGCTGGATGAACCGGGTGCTGGACCGCACCTATGCGAATATGAACCGTCTCGGCGTACTGGGGTATCCGTTCCCGGTCGACGAGTTCGGCAACCCGCACCGGCGCGGCCTCCAAGGTCCCGAATATATGCGGCTCATGCGCCGGCTGGTCAAGAAGGCGGGCGTCCGCATTCTGGACCACAGCCCGGCGATGGAACTTGCAGCCGACAGCCACGGCGTTGCCGGAGCTTCCGGGGTACGCCTGGAGAGCGGCGAGCCTTGGAGCGTCATTGCCGGAGCGGTGGTCATCGCCACGGGAGGCTGCGCCTTTCTGAGCAAGGCGCTGGGGTGCAACGTGCTGACGGGTGACGGCTATCTGTTCGCCGCCGAAGCGGGAGCCTCGCTGTCGGGCATGGAGTTCTCGAACGCCTACGCGATCTGCCCGACCTTCTCTTCGGTAACGAAGACGGCGTATTACAGCTATGCCAGCTTCTATTATGAAGACGGGACGGTCGTGGAAGGGGCCGGCTCCAAGAAGGGCCGCTCGGTGATCGCCCGCAATCTCCTGGCCGGCCGCCAGGTGTACGCCCGGCTGGACCAGGCCCCCGAGGATATCCGTCCGCTGCTCCGGGTAGCCCAGACGAACTTCTTCCTGCCGTTCGACCGGCTCGGGATCGATCCGTTCACCGACCTCTTCCCGGTTACCCTCCGGCTGGAAGGCACGGTCCGGGGAACGGGCGGCATCCGGCTGGCCGGAGAAGACTGCCGGACCGAGGTGCCGGGATTGTACGCCGCCGGGGACGCCGCGACGCGGGAGCTGATCTGCGGCGGCTTCACCGGCGGCGGCAGCCACAACGCCGCATGGGCGATGTCCTCCGGCTCGTTCGCCGGAGAAGGGGCGGCGCAGTACGCGCTGTCGCTCGGGCGGCATGCGGCGGACCGCCGTCCCGCCGGGCTGGCCGTCTCTCCGCTGCGCGGCGGGAAGGAGGAGAGCGGCGCCGCAGCGCGGACGGGCGAATATACGGAAGCTGTTCAGCGGGAAGTGAAGCCGTACGATATCAACCTGTTCCGAACGGAAGAGTGGCTGTCCGCTTCCCTTCAGCGGCTGAACAGCCTCTGGCGGGAGCAGCGTGTCCGCCCCGCGGCCCGGACGGCCGAAGGCGTCAAGGCCCGGGAAGCCGAAGCCATGACGGCCACCGCCCGCTGGATGTACGCTTCCGCGCTGGAGCGGAAGGAGAGCCGCGGGATGCATAAGCGGGAGGACTTTCGGTCGGAGGATGCGGCCCAGCATTACCGCCTGATCACCGAAGGACTGGATGAAATCCGGGTCAGCCGCGAAGAGGTTGTCCAGGAGGAGGTGCTGCAATGATCGAAATCGTAAGCGCAAGCCGGTGCATTCAGTGCAATCAGTGCGTGTCCGTCTGCCCGACGCGGGTATTCGACCGCGGAGCGGACGGCATTCCGGTCATCGCCCGCCAGAGCGACTGCCAGACCTGCTTCATGTGCGAGCTCTACTGCCCGGCCGATGCGCTCTATGTGGCGCCCCAGGCCGAAGGAGCCATGCCGGTATCCGAGGCGGAACTTGCCGAAGCGGGCCTGCTCGGCGGCTACCGGGAGAAGGTCGGCTGGGGCAAGGGCCGCCGTCCGGTCGCCTCCCGGGACGACTTGGTCCGGCTGTCCCGCCGGGCCGGGGTCTAGCGGACCCGAATTCCACGCTCTATCCATAATGAAGAAACAGGGGGAGTTTATAATGGCATATCGTACAAGCGAGAGTAGAAGATTCAACCGGCCGGCGCTGCTCCGGCTGCTGCTGGCGACGGCCGCGGCGCTCTCACTGCTGGCGCTGGCCGCCTGCGGAGACAATGGCGGAACCGGTTCGGCCGGGAATAAGGCTGAGGCGGCGGGAGCGGAAGCCGGTAAGCACACAGCACCCGCGGTGCTGAATTACGGCTATATCGGAGCGAATGATCTCAATCTGCCCGGCGGAGCCGAAGGCTGGGGACTCTATAAAGGCATCATTCAGGAAGAACTGAAGAAACACGGCATCACCGAAATCAAGCTGACCGGATTCCCGAACGGACCCGATCAGACAGAATCGCTGATCAGCGGGCGGCTCGACGTCGGCAGCCTCGGCGACACCCCGGCGATCATCGCCTATGCCGGCGGCGCCAAGACCCGGCTGATCGCCCAGAGCTCGGTCGGCAACGTCGCCTACCTGATTGCCAGAAAGAACGGGCCGGTCAGCGTCAAGGACCTGGAGGGCAAGACCATTGCCACTCAGAAGGGCTCCTTCATGCACCGCTATCTCGTCGGTCTGTTGAAGCAAGAAGGCGTGAAGAATTACAAAATCGTCCACATGCTGATCCCGGACGCTTCTGCAGCGCTGGCCCGCGGCGACATCGACGCCACCACGAACAACGGCGTCCAGGCATTGAAGCAGATTGACGAAGGCTATCCGCTGCTGGACGATGCCACCCGGCACCCGGAATTGCTCGGCTCGAGCGCAACGGTCGTATCCAAGGCGTATCTGGAGAAATTCCCGGAATTCCCGCAGGTCTGGAACGAAGCGCGGAAGAAGGCGCTGGCCGATCTGAAGCAGCACGAGGACGAATATTACGCATTTCAGGCCAAGATTGGCAGCACCACGCCGGAGCTTGCCAAGAAGACCAGTCCGATTGAGAATCTCCGCGAAGAGGCATTCACCGAGGAGGGCACCAGCCTGCTGGAGGGAACCAAGCAATTTCTCGTAGAGGAGAAGCTGGCAAGAAAGGACTTCCGGCTATCCGAATGGCAGCTTCAATGAGAGGAGTTGAACGGCAACAACATGTCCAAGTCAACCGATGAACTGTGGACTGCCGATGTGCTGGTTCTTGGCGGCGGTCCGGCCGGCGCCTGGGCCGCATGGAGCGCGGCGGCTTCGGGAGCCCGGGTCGTGCTGGCCGACAAGGGCTACCTTGGTACAAGCGGGGCGACCGCGCCCGGCGGGACGACGCTGCTGGTCGTTCCGCCGATGGCCGAACTGCGCGAAGCGGCGGTGCAGGACCGCCTTCGCGCGGGCGGCTACCTGTCGGAGAATGCCTGGATTCACCGCGTGCTGGATCAGGTGGACCGGAACCTCGAGCGGATTGGCGGGTGGGGCTACCCCTTTCCGAAGGATGACCGGGGGATGCCGATGCGCACCCACCTGCACGGCCCGGAATACATGGGCCTCATGCGGAAGGTGGTTCGCCGGGCCGGCGTGCGCATTCTGGATCAGTCGCCCGCGCTGGAGCTGCTGCGCGATGGCTATGGCGTCGGCGGAGCGCGCGGCCTGAACCGGCTGACCGGCCGGAGCTGGGAGGTGCGGGCCGGCGCAGTCATCATCGCCACCGGCGGCTGCGCCTTCCTGAGCAAAGGGCTGGGCTGCAATGTGCTGACCGGAGAGGGGCTGCTCATGTCCGCCGAAGCGGGCGCCCATCTCTCCGGCATGGAATTTACCCGGCAGTATGCGCCAAGCTTTGCCGAAGGCAGCGTCACCCGCGGGCGCATGCTCGCCTGGGCAACGCTCTACGACGAAGCGGGACGGCCGCTGCTGAAGGGCGACCGCACCTTCGGCAGCCTTCCGGAGCTTATGCTTCGGGGGCCGGTCTATGCTTCGCTGGATCTTGCCGATACCGAGGAGAAGCGGCAGTTCCTGAGACGCGCCCATCCGATCTTCTTCATGCCGCTGGAACGGGCGGGGATCGATCCGTTCCGGGACCGGTTCCCGCTTACGCTCCGCTACGAAGGGACCATGCGCGGAACCGGCGGGCTGCGGCTGACTGGCTCCGGCTGCGAGACCACGGTCCCCGGCCTGTACGCCGCCGGAGATGCTGCTTCGCGCGAGAAAGTATGCGGCGCGGTGTCGGGCGGCGGCGCGTACAATGCCTCCTGGGCGATGTGCAGCGGCGCCTGGGCCGGAGAAGCGGCGGCCCGTTACGCCCTGCCGCTCGGGAAGGCTCCGCGTCTGCTCGCCGGAGCGGGCGGCGCCGCCTCCGGACTTGCCGGCGGCGCTTCCGGCTCGGCGGGGACGCTGGAGGCCCGGCCGCTGATTGCTGCGATCCAGCGCGAGGTACTCCCGCTGGAGATTAACTTTGCCCGGAGCGAGCCGGGCATCGGCTCGGCGCTCCGGCGGCTGGATGGCCTGCTGCCGGAGCTGGAAGGGCGGATAGGAGACGCCGTGCAGGACCGGGTCAAAGCCCGCGAAGCCGCGGGCATGCTGGCCGCCGCCCGGTGGATGTACACCGCCGCCCTGGCGCGCAGAGAGACGCGCGGGCTGCATACGCTGGCCGAGTATCCCCGGCTCGATCCGAAGCAGACGCACCGGCTGATTCTGTCCGGCGTGCGCACAATTGCTGCCGGAACGGAGCCGGTGCCCCATGCCGGCGAGCTGGAGCGGGAGACGGCGGCCGAACTGTCCCTTCCGGGAAAGGAGCGGGCGATATGATCGAGCTTATAAGCGCCGAGCGCTGTGTGGGCTGCCAGCTGTGCGTCCGGGTATGCCCGACGAATGTCTTCGATTTCGACCGGACTGCGAAGCTTCCCGTGACCGCCCGACAGGAGGACTGCCAGACCTGCTTCATGTGCGAAGCCTATTGTCCGGCGGACGCCCTGTACGTCGCGCCGCAGGCAGAGCGGCGGGTGGAGGCCGAGGAGGCGGAGCTGGCATCGGCGGGGCTGCTCGGAAGCTGGCGCAGCGAGATCGGCTGGTCGCCGGGCGTCCCGGATACGATGGCCGAGCGGGACACCACGCCCTGGTTCGAGGAGTTCACGCTGCGCCACAGAGGCCGCTAAGAACCCGGTGCCGGCGCCAAAAGACAGAGAAAGGCCGCTTGCTGCCTGCCCGAAGCGGGCGGGTGGCAAGCGGCCTTCCTATTAATCAATTTTAGGCAAAGCCCTAGAGCAGGGATTCAATGACGGGCTCGATGTCCAGCGGATCGACCGGCGTTTCGAACCGCTCGGCCACATGGCCGCTGCGGTCGATCAGGAACTTGGTGAAGTTCCATTTGATCTCGTCTGTGGCAAGATCGCCGGGGTTCCGTTCTTCCAGCATAGCCTTGAGCATGCGGGCCGCCGGATTGGCAGCATCGAATCCCCGGAACCCGGCTTCTTGGATCAGGTGGGCATAGAGGGGATGCTTGTCTTCGCCGCGTACTTCGATCTTCTCGAAGAGCGGGAAGGTAACGCCGTAGTTAAGCTGGCAGAAGGTATGTACTTCTTCATTCGTGCCGGGTTCTTGGCCGCCGAATTGGTTCGAAGGAAATCCGAGAATGACCAGGCCTTGTTCTGCGTATTTGTCGTACAGCTTCTGGAGGTCGGCATACTGCGTGGTGAAGCCGCACTGGCTGGCCGTGTTCACAATCAGCAGCACTTTGCCGCGGTATTGGTCGAGGCCGATTTCCGTTCCCCGGATCGTTCGGGCGGTGTAGTCATAGACGGTTGCGTTCATAGCTGTTCTCCACTCCCAGCGAGATATTTTCTTTCCTATTTAATTGTAGGCAATTCAAAAAAATATGTCAAAATTCTTATGTACGAACCCTTCGCAAGCGATTATACTAATTGGGCGAACTGTTTTTTCAGCAGGCAAAATCCCTCCCCGGATATTCAGATGAACTGAATTTTATTGCTGGAGGAACATGCATGAGCACAATTGATCTATCGGGCCAGCTTTCCAGTTTTGCGGGCAGGCTGCTCCGGGAACGTTTCGGCAAAGGTCCGGAATCCATTTATGCCTCTATCGGCAAGCAGTGCATTACGCTGCACATTCGCAATTTTATCGGACCGGTCGAACGCTTTTTGTTGAGCAAGGAAGAAGAGCAGGCCTTTCGGTATACCCGGGAGCTGCTGATGAAATCCCTTCTTCCCGAACTGTCTTCGTTCCTCAAGAGCGAGATGGACATCGAGGTAGGAGAAATTTTTTACGATTGGGGTATACATAACGCTTCGGGCATGATCGTAGCTCTGACTAAGAACGACGATACGTACGTCGATCATTATGCGGGACGCGAAGAGGTGCACGCCCAGATTGTGGAAGTCAGCCGCAAAGTCCAGAAGGAGCCGGATTTCATTGATTCCTGGTGGCTTAACCCTCGTACTCTTATCATCAAGCGGGAAGGCATCCTGATCCTTCTGGAGAAGGAACTGATTGATCTGGGCTACGAGAACACGCTGAAGACAACCAAACGAAAGATGGAGAAGCGCTATCTGGAAGAGACCACGACTATCGCCCCGCTTCTGGGCAAGGAATTATCCGATATTTATGTCGATTGGGACTTCGAGAAGGATACCAGCGTTATCGCGTATACATTTTACTGAGAATTGATAGGCCATACCTGGATAGGCGGGAATGAGTCGGACATGTCGCATGAGCCGAACATAAGCCGAAGGAGGGGCGCATGCCCTTTTCTTCGGCTTTTTCATTTTAGGCCAAATCCCCGTGAGACCTGGGACAAGGAGGACCGCACATGACTGAATCGGACGGGACGGTGTTATATATTGAGGACAATCCGCTGAACATGGCGATGATGCATCATATCTTCCGCAAAAACTTCCCGGACGTGCGCCTTCTTGGCGCCGAGACGGGAGAGAAGGGTCTGGAGGCCGTGCGGACCCATCGGCCGAAGCTCGTCATCCTGGATATCGGGCTCCCGGGAATCGACGGCTACGAAGTGCTGAGCCGGCTGCGCGAACAGGAAGAGAGCGCAGGCATACCTGTTCTGGCGATCAGCGCCTTTGCGGAAGAGTCTGATATTTCCAGAGCGAGCCAAGCGGATTTTGCCGCCTATGTCACCAAACCGATTGAAATCCGGTCGTTTACCCGGCTTGTCGAGGAACTGCTGGATATCCGTTAGTCGACGCGGCTGCGACGATTTGCAAAGGGATTCCGGGGAGGGATGCCGCTTTGCGCCCGCCTTTTGGCGGGATGCGCGTCAGAGGCGCAGGGACAAGCAGGAATGCAATTGACTTTCACCGGGATATACAACATATTAGTATTACAGTTTTTTAATACTGATAGGTCAACATATCCAGTTTGATCCCACAA
Source organism: Paenibacillus glufosinatiresistens (assembly GCF_031470375.1). Lineage (NCBI taxonomy): Bacteria > Bacillati > Bacillota > Bacilli > Caryophanales > Paenibacillaceae > Paenibacillus > Paenibacillus glufosinatiresistens. Next base: position 18,763 of record NZ_JAVFHT010000015.1, on the reverse strand, counting down.
ACAGGCGGTGAATGGTGTGCAGATTAAACCGAATGAAGAGGCGGCCGGAACCAGCGGCAACCTATACGAGGATTCCATATACCGGCTGATTGCCGGAGCTTTTCGCGATATTGTCTATCTGGAGGGACCCGGCCGGAAGTGCCGGTACTGTTCCTCCTCGGTGCAGGACGTTCTCGGATACCGGCCGGAGCAGCTGCTCGGACGCGATAACCGCGGGCTGGTTCATCCCGAAGACCGGAAGAAGCTGAATTCCGTTACGCTTGACCAGGCTATGGAGCTGCGGATTCGGCATGCGGATGGACATGATGTATGGCTGGAGTTCAAGATAAATCCGGTCGATGACGGCGGCGTTCTTAACTATCTGCTGGAGGCGCGCGACATTACGGAACGGCGGGCGATGGAGCGCCAGCTTCAGGAGACGATCGAACGCTACACCTCCTTGAAGAAATATAATCACGACGCCATTATCTCCGTCGATCTGCAAGGCAAGGTTATCCACGGCAATGAGCGCGCCGAAATTCTGACCGGATACAGCATCTCGGAACTGACCGGCTCGAGCGTCGAGATTCTGGTCGGAGAAGGCCATATGGGCGGCATTCTGGATTACGAGGCCGATGTCACTCCGAAACAGCCGAACATTGACCTCATTTACCGCAAAGACGGGGGAACGGTCGAGGTGCTGACCACGGTCGCTCCGATCGTCATCAGCGGCAACCGCTGGGGCTTCTACCTCATCATCAAGGATATTTCCGAAGAGCGACGGCTCAAGATCGAGAAGGAGCTGGCAGAGCAGATGAGCCGGGCCAAGAGCGACTTTCTGGCTGTAATGAGCCATGAAATCCGCACGCCCATGAACGGCGTTATCGGTATGACCGAGCTTCTGCTGGAGATGGATTACCCCGATCCGCTCATTCAGGAATATCTCGAGGTTATCCGCAGCAGCGGCAACACTCTGCTGGCAATTATTAACGATGTGCTGGATTTTGCCAAGATCGAGGCCGGGCGGACCGAGCTTACCGAGGAAGACTTCTTCCTCCAGGAGACGGTGGAATCGGTGATTCATATGCTCAGCGCTTCAGCGGAGGGCAAAGGTCTGGAACTGGGCGTCGCCTTCGAGGAAGGCATACCGGCCAGACTGTATGGAGACAGCGGGCGGCTTCGGCAGATTCTGGTGAATCTCGTCGGCAATGCGGTCAAATTCACGGAACAGGGAAGCGTCCGGGTAGAAGTAAGCCCGGTGGCGCGGCGGGACGACCGGATTAAGCTGCAGTTCCGGGTGGAGGATACAGGCATCGGCATTTCCGAGGAAGACCGCGGACGGCTGTTCGAGCCGTTCATGCAGCTGGATACGCCGGCGCACCGGCAGGGTGAGGGCACCGGGCTGGGACTGGCCATTTCCAAACGCTTGGTTGAGCTGCTGGGCGGGAATATCGAGATCGGCAGCAAGCCGGGACCGGGAGCTGTATTCGTCTTCACGGCGGAGTTTGCTCTGAAGGGACCCGGGCATAGCGCCGCTACGGCCGGGGAAGCAACCTCTCTGGAACCGCCGGCGAAGCGGCTGCGCATTCTTGTAGCGGAAGACAATGAAGTGAACCAGCTGGTGCTGCTCAAAATGCTGGAGAAGCGGGGACACAGCGTCCGAATTGTCGAGGACGGGCTGGAAGTGCTGGATGCCCTGCGGGAGGAAGAGTTCGATCTCTTGCTTCTGGATGTGCAGATGCCCCGGATGAACGGACTGGAAGCGGCCCGGATTATCTGCGCCACCTTCCCGCCGGAGCGCCGGCCGGTTATGATTGCGGTGACGGCCAACGCGCTCAAGGACGACCGTGAGCGCTGCCTGGAGGCGGGGATGGATGAATACCTCAGCAAGCCGCTGAAGAGCGAGGACGTGGTGGAGATGATCGACCGGTTCTTCCGGAATTCCGGAGATTCCAGACGCCACTAATTGCATAGACCAGACGCAGTATATAGACAGGCTGTCCCTGCCCGCTGAGGCGTCGGACAGCCTGTTCGTGCTGCTTAAGAGGTTCAGCCGCTTCGTCGGACACTGTCGGAGACCTTGCCGGGAGGAGAAGCCGCGTCTCCTCCGTTCTTCTGGGCGTACATGCGGCGATCGGCGAGCTGGAGCAGCTGCTCCAGCTGATCCTGACGGTCGTCGGGGAAGAGGGCGGAACCGACCGAGATGCTGACCGGCATTCCGGTTGCGGCAGAGAGATCGGAGGCCGCACTGCGCAGCTCTTCTATTCGCTGCTCCATGTCCCGGATATCGTCGCAATAGCCGCAGATCAGGAACTCGTCGCCACCCCAGCGGGCCGCAAGCTCTCTTTTGGGAGCGCAGAGCAGAATACGCCCCACGGCAGTCAGAAGCCGGTCTCCGGCGGCGTGCGACAGAGTATCGTTGATCTGCTTGAAATCATCGCAGTCAATCAGCAGCAGATAGAGCTTCCGGCTGCGGCGACGGGCCGTCCGGATCATGGCGGGAATGCGGCTTGCCGCATAGCGCCGGTTGTAGAGCAGAGTGAGAGGATCTTTATGGGCATAGAAATTGGCGCGGTCATACTGCAATCCGCCCCAATAGCCAAGCGCAAGGAGAAGAGGATACCCGAACCAGTCAAGCGGGTCAATTCCGCGGCCGGATAAATGATAATAGAGCAGATAGAAAGAGTGGAACATCAAAGTGGCGGTTAAGGCCACCGCCCTCCCTGTTGTTCGCATCGACATCACCCCGAGTTGGTCTTTAAGACCTATCTGTGTAAGTCTTTATAACTAACTATCGACCGTCCCTGTCCGAATCATTAGCCAAATTGCAAAAGAACCAATAAAATTATACCATTTAACTTTTCCACTTTAAAGCGGTGCCTTGCAGCCGGGATGCCTTTGCATGTAAGATAGCAGAAAACCGGCCCTTGGCCGGCGATCAAACGAGACAGATGATGACGAAGAGAGTAAGCGCGGGTAAGAATGTCCGGACCAGGGAAGGCCTGCCGAAGACTGAGAGCAGCCTCGCAAGACGACCGTGCCGAAGTTCACTTCCGAGTCGGCCTTTTGAATACCGCTCCGGCGGGAAGTAGAGAGGCCCGCATTCCTGCGTTACCGGATTGAAGATGGGAATCGGATCGGCCGCCTGGAGCGGACCCGCGCCGGTTGCCAATAAGGGTGGTACCACGGCTCCTCGTCCCTTGCGGCGGGGGGCCTTTTTGTCTGCATCGAAGTGAATTTATATTAACCAAGGGGAGTGTCATGAACAATGAGCAATGCTGAACTGGATCGTCTGAGAGACCGGCTGGACGAGATTAATGCAGAGCTGCTGAGCCTGATTTCGGAACGGGCTGAGGTTGTACGGGAGATCGGAACCGTCAAAGAGAAACAGGGCGTGCCGAAGTTCGACCCCGAGCGTGAGAAGCAAATGCTGGAGAAGCTGGTATCTAGCAACAAGGGACCGTTCACCAACAGCACCATTCGCACGCTGTTCAAACAGATTTTCCAGGCTTCCCTTGATCTGCAGAGCGCCGAACACAAGAAGAGTCTGCTGGTCAGCCGCAAGACCCGCAAGGAAGACACCGTCATCGAGCTTCCGCAGGGCGTGCTCGTCGGCGGAGCGGCTTCTCTGATGGTAGCGGGACCTTGCTCTGTCGAGAGCGAGGAGCAGACCCGTACCGTAGCGGCCGCGCTGGCCAAAGCCGGCATTAAGGTCATGCGCGGCGGCGCCTTCAAGCCCCGCACCTCGCCGTATGATTTCCAGGGCCTCGGCATGGACGGTCTGCGCATTCTCCGCGAAGCTGCCGATGAATACGGCCTGCTGACGATCAGCGAGATCGTGGACCCGGCTCATATTGAACCGGCGCTTGATTATGTCGATGTGATCCAGATCGGCGCCCGCAACATGCAGAACTTCGAACTGCTGAAAGCGGCGGGCGAAGTCAGAAAGCCGGTCCTGCTCAAGCGCGGACTGGCGGCGACGCTGGAGGAGTTCATCCACGCTGCGGAATATATCATGTCCCGCGGCAACACGGAAGTGATGCTGATCGAACGCGGCATCCGCACGTACGAGAAGTGGACGCGCAACACGCTGGATATCTCGGCGGTGCCGATTCTCAAGCAGGAGACGCATCTGCCGGTTCTGGTGGACGTGACCCATTCCACCGGACGCAAGGATATCCTCGTCCCTTGCGCCAAGGCGGGATTGGCGGCCGGAGCCGACGGCATTATGGTCGAGGTCCATCCTGATCCGGCAACGGCGCTGTCCGATGCGGCACAGCAGCTCAATATCGAGGAATTCAATCAATTCTACAATGACGTGAAGGCATCGGGCCTGTTCCGTCAATAAGGGCAGACAAGCGGAAGCCCCCCTTCGAAAGCGCGATTTCAGCGCTTCCGAAGGGGGGCTTTGTCATGGATCAGGACCGTCGCGGCACAGCCGGAACGAGCGCAGTGCAATATTGGGGAACGGCCTCGATCCGGTGGAAGGCGGCAATCCCGACGCCGTCCGTGTACCGCAAGCGGAAGCGGAGCAAAGGAGCGGACGACTAGAAGCCGGTCCTGAGCGGGCGGCGTCCGCGAATTCCCGGCCGGGCGAATTTTGCATCCAAATGCTGCGATCTTCGTATTGTACGGCATGAGAACAAGGAGGGATCCGCAATGAACATGGAATTGAACCCCAAGTTTCGCGGCAGACGGGCGGGCCGGCTGATCGGGGCAGGCGCTGCGGTGCTGTTGGTGCTGGTGATCGGAGGCAACGCCTTCACGACCGTCCAATACGGTCACGTCGGTCTGTACAAGACGTTCGGCAAGCTGAATGACAGTGTGCTGACGCCCGGCATTCATTTTAAAATTCCCTTTATCCAGCAGGTGATCCAGGTCAACACCCAGGTGGCGAAGACGGAGACGGATACTTCGGCTTCCTCGAAGGATTTGCAGCCGGTCTCGACGCATGTAGCCGTCAACTATTCGGTCGACAAGGAGACGGCGTTCACGCTGATGAACAACATCGGGGGCAACTTCGATACGGTGATCATCAATCCGGCGATCCAGGAGATCGTCAAGGAAGTGACGGCCCGCTATCCGGCGGAAGATCTGATTACGCGCCGCGACCTGGTAGCCGGGGAGATCAGCGACCATTTGACGAAGCGGCTGGCCAAGTATGATCTGATCGTGAACGAGATCAACATCGTGAATTTCAAATTCTCGGATGCGTTCAATCAGTCCATCGAAGCGAAGCAGGTTGCCCAGCAGCAGGCGCTGAAGGCGGAGAATGACCTCAAGCGGGTCCAGATTGAAGCGAAGCAGAAGATCGCCCAGGCGCAGGCGGAGGCGGAATCGCTGAAGCTGAAGAAGCAGGAGGTCACGCCGGAACTGGTTCAGCTCAAACAGCTTGAAGTCCAGGAACAGGCGGTGGAGAAGTGGGACGGCAAGCTGCCGAGCGTTACGGGCGGCGCCACGCCGTTTATCGATGTGAATTCGCTCAGCGGGAAGTAAGCCGCCTGCGCGGAAGCGGAGCGGAAGAAGCGGAAAGACAAGACAAGACATGACAAGGCGTTCCTCCCTTTGCGGAGGAACGCCTTTTTACGAAAGAGGGGGACAGTAGGGGGCGCGATTCGTCTCTTCAAGCCATTCCTTCAGCCTTGGCTACCGAAGCGGCCTGCCGCATCTTGATTCCCCGCAGGGCATAGAAGGCCAGACCGGCCAGCAGCCAGCCTCCGCCGAGAACAAGAGAGCCGGTATCGAGCAGGGTGATAAGGTACAGGACGAAGCCGGAGCCGAAGAGCGGGCAGACAAGCCGGATCAGCAGATCCCGGGGAGACCGCTGCCTGCGGCGGATGATGTAGTGGGAAATGACGGACAGGTTGACGAAGAGGAAGGCGGTAAGCGCGCCGAAGTTGACGAACTTGATCGCGGTATCCAGGCTGATGAAGAGCGCGGAGAGAGAGATCAGACTGGCGAGAATAATATTGAATACCGGCGTGCGGAATTTGGGATGAAGGGAAGCGAAGGGCTTCGGGAGCAGGGAGGTGCGGCCCATGACGAACAGGAGGCGGGTCACGGTTGTCATGGAGGACATGCCCTGTGAGAGAATCGAGAAGATGATGACAAAAGTAAAGATCGAGGCGAGCACACTGCCGCCAATGGACTGCATCAGCTCGAACCCGGCGGAATCCATATGTCCGAAGGCGAAGTTCGGATACATCTGCTGAATGAGATAGGCGGTGGCGAAATACATCAGCCCGGCCAGCAGAACGATAATCATGATGGCGCGGGGGATGGTCCGGCTCGGGTCCCGGGTCTCTTCGGCCATTGTGGTAATCGAATCGAAGCCGAGGAACGAGAAGCAGACCAGCGACGCGCCGGCCAGAATCGAAGAGAAGGACACGCCTTCGCCGGCGGCCAGCGGGTTCAAGCCCCCGGTCATGCCGCCTTGAAGGGCCTTGTAGACGAGAAGCGCGCAGAAGCCGGCGATGAAGAGAATCTGCATCAGGACGAACACTTTGCTGATATTGGCCGATTCCTTGATGCCGGCAATATTGATGCCCATGACCACAATCGTAAGCAGGACAATCCATACGGAGGAGGGGACGGAAGGGAACTGGGCGTGAAGATTGATTCCGAACATGAGCACGGCAATGATGCAGGAGAAGATATAGTCGAGCAGAACGGCCCAGCCGACGAGAAATCCGATGAAGGGATTCATGGACCGGCTGACATACGTATAGGCGGAGCCCGAGACGGGAAAAGCACGGGACATCTGGCCATAGCTGGATGCCGTGAACACAATGGCGATGAAGGCAAGCATATAAGCTGCAAGCAATTGGCCGTGGGAGCCGTCGTGCAGAACACCGAAGCTGGTGAAGAAGATCATCGGCGACATCCAGGCCAGCCCCATCGTCACAACATGGGACAGAGACAAGTTTCTCTTTAATGTTAGGTTTTCGGACATTTGCATCCCTCCGTACTTTTAATGAATCCGCAGCGAAATGGCACCCGTGTCATGACACCTCACATTTTTGCAGGGGTTTTTCAAAAAATCAAGTCTTTTTTTCGCGGCTACATCCGAACATATGTTTGAAACGGACAAAAAACACAAATGAAAACTGCAAGTCGGAGCGAAATATCCGTCTTTTACAAAAAAATACGGTCAGGTTTCTTGCCGAACGGAAATTTATGTGTTAGGATTAATTACACAAGAAAGTTCATAGCAAAGTCTTCTAGGGTTCCGGGCTCCTCCAGCAGGGGTCGGCTGGTCCGAGAGAAGACGCATCGGCTTCCAGCAAGCCGGTGTACACGGCGGGATAAAAGCCCGGGAGAATCCATCAAAGGCGACTTTGATGCTTCTCCCGGGCTTTTTCTTTGTATCCAAACTCGAACGAATCAGGGGGAATTCAGATGACAGCCGCATTCTCGATTACCTTGCAGCCGGGAGGCAAGTGGTCCGCCCGCATCGGCAGAGGCAAGTCCGTTACGTTGACCGCTGCCGGAGACGGAGCGAATCTGGCCGTTCTGCTGTACCAGGCCGCCGATCCTTCGGAACGCTACAATATGCCGGATTCCTTAAAAGCGCAGCACACCGCCTACTATAGCGCGGGGCATGTTCTGATGAGCGACCAGGGCCGGGTGCTGGCCTCGATCACCGAGGACACGGCGGGCTGGCATGATCCGCTGGGCGGGTATACCGACCGGGCGGAGACCGACCGGAAGTACGGACCCACCTCCTATCAGAACGAGCGCAACGCCTGGCTGCGCAGCGGGGAAGAGAATCTGACGGTGGAGCTGTTCCGCCATAATCTGACTCCCCGGGATATGGGGACGCCGGTCAATTTCTTCTCCCGTGTCATCTGCGAGCCGGACGGGACGATGCGCTATATCCCTTCCGGTTCGGCCGGCCGGTCGGTGACGCTGCGGACGGAGACCGATGTGCTGCTGATCTGCTCGAACACTCCGCATCCGCTGAATCCCTCGGGAGTGTATCCGGATGCTGCGGTGAATATCGCGGTGGAAGAGGCGCTGCCCGTCAAGGCGGATGATCGCTGCGTCAATCACTGCGCCGAGAACCGGCGCGCTTTTGAGAACACTTGGAATGCCGAATGGCTGATGAGAGGAGCGAACCTGTGATGAGCACATTTCAACCGGTAAGCAGCGGCAAGAATGCGGCGGAGGCGGTCTATGACCGGATTATTCCGGCCGGAGAGGGCTGGATGGGAGACTTGCTCCCGGGTCAGACGCTTCGCATCGTCGATCTGGAAGGCAATCAGGCCGTGGACACGCTGTTCTACTCCACCGAGGACCCCGGCGACCGCTACAGCGCGGTGCGGACGATTGCCCGCCAGCGCAATCTGTATCTGACGACAGGCTCGGTGCTGTTGGCCGAATCCGGCCGGGAGCTGATGAAGATTACGGCGGATACCTGCGGGCGCCATGATACGATCGGGGGCGCCTGCTCGGCCCAGAGCAACACGGTACGCTATGCGCACGACAAGCTGCCGATGCACAACTGCCGGGATACCTTCATGCTGATGCTGTCGGACCGCAGCGAATTCGACAAGCGCGATCTGGCGCCGAACGTCAACTTCTTCATGAATGTGCCGGTCACGCCGGAGGGAGAACTGACCTTCGCCGACGGCGTATCGGGTCCGGGACGCTATGTAGAGCTGACGGCGCTGGCGAAGGTGACGGTGCTCATCAGCAACTGCCCGCAGCTCAACAACCCGTGCAACGCCTACAACCCGACGCCGGCTCAGGTGCTGATCTGGAATGCGGAAGGAGAGGAACGCCATGTTTAGCAAAGTGCTGATTGCCAACCGCGGCGCGATTGCCGTCCGGATTATCCGTACGCTGCGCTCAATGGGCATCTCTTCGGTAGCCGTCTATACCCGGGCGGACCGCGACAGCCTGCATGTCCTGCAGGCCGACGAGGCGGTCCTGATCGGCGAAGGCCCGGCCCGGGAGAGCTATGTCAACGCCGACCTGATTCTGCGGGTTGCAGAAGAGACCGGAGCCGATGCCGTTCATCCCGGCTATGGCTTTCTGAGCGAGAATGCAGCCTTTGCCGCGGCCTGCGCAGAGCGGGGCATCGTCTTCATCGGCCCTTCCCCGGAACACATCGAGCTGTTCGGACTCAAGCATACAGCGCGGCAGGCGGCGCAGGAGGCGGGCGTGCCGATGCTTCCGGGAACGGGACTGATCCGGGATGCGGCCGAAGCGGCAAGACAGGCGGCGGGAATCGGTTATCCGGTCATGCTGAAGAGCACCGCCGGAGGCGGAGGAATCGGCATGCGGGTCTGTGCGGATGAAGCGGCTTTATTGGAAGCGTTCGGTTCCGTAACCCGTCTGGCCGCTGCGAACTTCAATGACGGCGGGGTATTCCTGGAGAAGTATATTGCCCGCGCCCGCCATGTCGAGGTGCAGATCTTCGGGAACGGGTACGGCGAAGCGGCGGCACTCGGCGAGCGGGACTGCTCCGTGCAGCGGCGCAACCAGAAGATTATCGAAGAGACGCCGGCGCCGCTTCTGCCGGAGACCGTGCGGCGCGATATGCACGAGAGCGCCCGCCGTCTGGCCCGGTCCGCCGGGTACCGCAGTGCGGGTACGGTCGAATTCCTGTACGATCCGGAGGCCCGGTCGTACTACTTCCTTGAAGTCAATACGCGGCTGCAGGTAGAACACGGGGTCACCGAAGAAGTACTCGGTGTCGATCTGGTCGAATGGATGATCCGCGAAGCCGAAGGAGAGCTGGAGGGCCTGGAGGCGCGTCTGCGTACACCGCAGGGACACAGCCTCCAGGTACGGCTGTATGCGGAGGATTGTGTGAATGATTTCCGTCCCGGGGACGGGCGAATTGACGATATTCTATGGCCGGAAGGCGTCCGGATCGAGACCTGGATTCAGAAGGGGCTTGAAGTTACGACGCTCTATGACCCGATGCTGGCCAAGCTGATTGTCCACGCCGACACCCGCAGCGGGGCGATTGCGAAGATGACCGAAGCGCTGCGGACGCTCCGCGTGTACGGGGTGACCACCAACCAGGCTTATATTGAAGCATTTCTTCAGACCGAAGCTTTCGGAGAAGGATTGGTGCACACCCATATGCTGAACGGCTTCCTGCCGTCCGAGCGGGCGATCGAGACGCTGGACGGGGGCGTGCAGACCACCGTCCAGGATATGCCGGGCCGGGTCGGCTACTGGGACGTCGGGGTGCCGCCTTCAGGTCCGATGGACCGGCTGGCCTTCCGCATCGGCAACCGGCTGCTCGGCAACGACGACTCGGCGGCCGGCCTGGAGATGACGCTGCGCGGCGGAGCCTACCGCTTCCGGGGGGATCTCCGGTTCTGCCTGAGCGGAGCGGACATGGGCGCCGAGCTGGACGGTTGTCCCGTGCCGCTGTACACCCCGGTGCAGGCCAGGGCGGGCTCCGTGCTGCGTCTCGGCGAAGCGCAGACCGGAATGCGGGGCTACCTGCTGGTCGCGGGCGGCCTGGATCTGCCGCTGACGCTGGGCAGCGCCGCCACCTTCACCCTGGGCGGATTCGGCGGGCATATGGGCGGAGCCCTGCGTCCGGGAGCCGTGCTCCGGGTCTGCGGGCCGCGGCACGCGGCGGATAGCCGGCCGCAGCGCCGGCCGCTGGCTCCGCTGAACGAAGCCTGCCGCCCGTTCTGCGGGCGGGAGTGGACCATCGGCGTCATCCCGGGTCCGCATTGTACGGCGGAATACCTGCTTCCCGGCTATCTGGATCAGCTCACGGATACGGCCTGGGAAGTGCATTTCAACAGCTCCCGCACCGGCGTCCGCCTGATCGGGCCTGCCCCGCTCTGGGCCCGGGAGGATGGGGGAGACGCCGGCCTGCATCCGTCGAATATTCATGACAACGCCTATGCTGTGGGCGCGCTGGACCTGACCGGCGACATGCCGATTCTGCTCGGCCCCGACGGCCCGAGTCTGGGCGGGTTCGTCTGTCCGGTCACCACCGCAACGGCGGAGCTGTGGAAGATCGGCCAGCTCCGGCCCGGCGACAAGGTGCGCTTCCGGCTGATCACGGTAGAGGAAGCGGAAGCGCTGCGGGCCGCCCAGGAAGCCTGGCTGGACCGGCTGGGCGAAGAAGCGGCGCCGCTGCCGGAGCTGCCCGAAGTCTCCTCCGGCGCGTATGCGCCGCTCATCGCCTATGAAGAAGAGGGTCGGCGGTTCGCGATTGCCGTCCGCTGCTCCGGCGACGAGAACATTCTGGTGGAATATGGCGACCGGGAGCTGGATCTCCTGTACCGGTTCCAGGTCTACGTGCTGATGCAGGGCGTGAAGGACAGCGGAGCGATTCCCTTCATCGAGATGACGCCGGGCATCCGTTCTCTCCAGATTCATCTGGACGCTTCCCGGATTACCGTCAAGGAAGCCGCGGCCCGCATTCTGGAGATTGACCGCGCCCTTCCGCCGCTGGATTCCATCGAGGTCCCGTCGCGGATTGTGAAGCTGCCGCTCTCCTGGGACGATCCGGCTACCCGGCTCGCCATCGAGCGTTACCAGCAGAACGTCCGCCCCGACGCGCCGTGGTGCCCCAGCAATCTGGAGTTCATCCGCCGGATGAACGGACTCGGCTCGCTGGAGGAAGTTGCCGAGGTCGTCTTCAACGCCTCCTATCTGGTCATGGGGCTGGGAGATGTCTATCTCGGCGCCCCGGTCGCCGTACCGCTGGACCCGCGGCACCGGCTGGTCACGACCAAGTACAACCCCGCCCGGACCTGGACGCCGGAGAATGCGGTCGGGATCGGCGGCGCTTACCTCTGCGTCTACGGCATGGAGGGGCCGGGCGGATACCAGTTCGTAGGCCGGACCGTTCAGATGTGGAACAAATTCCGGCAGACAAAGAATTTCGCCGAGGGCAAGCCTTGGCTGCTCCGCTTCTTCGATCAGATTCGCTTCTATCCGGTCTCGGAAGAAGAGCTGCTGCGGATGAGAGACGAATTCCCGCGCGGGGAATTCGCCGTAGAGATTGAAGAGACGACCTTCAATCTGGGAGATTACCTGAACTGGCTGGAGGAGATCGGGGAAGAGTCGGCGGCATTCCGCCGGAAGCAGCAGGCTTCTTTTCAGGAAGAGAGAGCCCTCTGGAAGCGGCTTGGCATCGCCGAGCACGTCTCCGAACCGGAGCCCGCTTCCCACGGCGAGCAGGAGGCGCTGCCCGGCGGGAGTCTGGGGATGAACAGCACTATGTCCGGGAGCGTCTGGAAGGTGCTCGTCGAGCCGGGACAGCGCGTTCGCCGGGGCGAGACGGTTGTCATTGAAGAGAGCATGAAGATGGAATTCGCGCAGTCCGCCCCGTGCGACGGCATCATCGCTTCCATTTATGTGGAGTCCGGAGACCAGGTCCGGGCCGGCGACTGCATCGCGGCCATCTATCCGATCGAACAGGAAGAGGAGGCGACGGCATCATGAGCATTCAGGCGGTACCGGGAGAACTGACGCTGCATGCGCTGCGGAGCGGCTACTTGTCGGGCGCGTTCACGCCCCGGGAGGTCATCCTAGCAGTGGTTGAACGGGCAGTCCGCGACCGGGAGATGAAGATCTGGATCACAGAGCCGGATGCGGAGCGCATCGCGCCCTATCTGGAGCGTCTTGAGGAGCTGAATCCCGCGGAGTGCCCGCTCTGGGGAATTCCGTTCGCGGTGAAGGACAATATTGAAGTGGCGGGCTGGCCGGTGACGGCGGCTTGTCCCGATTATGAGTATACGCCCAAGTCCCATGCGGCCGTCGTCGAGCGGTTAATCGCAGCCGGAGCGGTTCCGGTGGGCAAAACCAATCTCGACCAGTTCGCCACCGGCCTGGTCGGAACGCGCAGCCCTTACGGCGCGACCCGCAACGCGCTGCGCCCGGAGCTGATCAGCGGCGGGTCCAGCTCCGGCTCCGCCGTCGCTGTCGCCCGGGGGCAGGCGGCGTTCGCGCTGGGCACGGACACCGCCGGTTCGGGGCGGGTCCCCGCGGCCTTGAACGGTCTGGTCGGCTACAAGCCGGCCGTCGGCGCCTGGCCGTCGGCCGGCGTCATTCCCGCCTGCCGGAGCATCGACTGCGTGACGGTATTCACGCGGACTCCCGATGAGGCCGCCGCCGTCGACCGGGCGGTCCGGGGTCCGCTCGCAGGCGATCCGTATTCGGCGGACCGTCCGCTGAACCGTCCCGGGCAGCCGGGGGTATGGCTGCTGCCGGAGGAGCCGCTTACATTCTACGGCCCCTTTGCCGGAGAATATGAAGCGGCCTGGGACGGGGCGAAGGACAGGCTTCTTCGCTCGGGAGCCGAAGTCCGCGAAGTGAAGACCGGAACGCTTCAGGAAGCGGCGGCGCTGCTCTACGAAGGGCCGCTCGTCGCCGAGCGCTGGAGCGATCTGGCTTCCTTCATTGAAGAGCATCCGGGAGCGGCGCTCCCGGTCACCGAACGCATTCTCCGCTCGGGGGCGAAGCCGGAATACAGCGCCGCCTCCTTGTTCGAAGCCCAGCACCGTCTGGCCGCAATCAAGGCGGAAGTGAGAGATTGGCTGGGCGGAGCGGTGCTGGTCCTCCCGACCTGCGGAGGAACCTGGACCCGGGAGCAGGCCGAAGCCGACCCGGTAGGCGCGAACAGCGCGATGGGGCTGTACACCAACCACTGCAATCTGCTCGATCTCAGTGCCATCGCCGTTCCGGCAGGCAGCGCAGGGCCGGATCTGCCGTTTGGCGTCACGCTGTTTACTGTTCCCGGGGAAGAGGGGAATCTGCTGCCGGCTTCCCGGTTCCTTCTGCAGCAGCAGGCGTACATCCGGGTGGCCGTCTGCGGGCTGCATATGCGCGGAATGGCGCTGGAGCCGCAGATGACCGGCTTCGGAGCCCGGTTTGTAGAGGAAGCCGCAACCGCTGCCTGCTACCGGCTGTACCGTCTTCCTACGGAGCCGGCCAAGCCCGGACTTGTCCGGACTGCGTCGGGAGGCGCTTCGATTGCGCTGGAACTATGGGAGATGCCGGCGGCTTCCTTCGGCCTCTTCACCGCCGGAATTCCCGCTCCGCTCGGAATCGGCCGAATCGAGCTGGAGGACGGAAGCGCGGTCCCTGGCTTTGTCTGCGAAGCCTATGCGGTTCAGGAGGCGGAGGAGCTTACCGCTTACGGCGGATGGAGGAAGGCGCAGAAGGTAGGAGTATAGAGCGCGCCGTTCGCCGGCGGAAGCGGTCCGAACTCCTTAAATAGGCAGTCCGTCCCGGCAACGACAGCAAAGCCGCGAATGACGGGGATTTCCCCCGGACTCGCGGCTTTGCTGATTCAAGATAAGTGTGTGCAGTCGCATGCCCCTGCAAGACGCAAGACTTACAGAGGCATGCGGAGACAGCGCTCCTAGTAGCGCAGAAGCATCGTCGGAATCTGCCAGCCGGCCCCGACCGACCAGAAGATCAGGTAATCTCCGCGCCGGATTCTTCCGTCTTCGACTCCGCGCTGGAAGGCGATAAACGGACTGCTCGTGGCGGTATAGCCGAATTCGTCGCCGACGTAGATAAACTTCTCTTTGGACTGTCCCAAAGCTTCCTGCATCAGTTCAATATTCTTCAGCGAGAACTGGGACAGGCAGAATGCCGAAATATCGTCCGGTGTCAGGTGATTGCGTTCCAGCAGGGTGCGGATATCCGCGATGGCGGCATCGACGCAGACGGTCCCGTCGAACGGAAGCCACCGGATATGGATATCGCGGGGCTGAATCCCTTCCCGGTACAGATTGGAACTGCCGCAGGCAGGGAAAGTGATCGTCTCATGAAGGTCGGAATCCGTGTAATAGAGCGAGTCGATCAGACCCTGGCCTTCGCCGCCCCTCTCGAGAATCACGGCCGCAGCCGCGTCGCCGAAATTGGCGTAGGTAACTTCATCGTCCGGGTTGCAGTGAACGGAGCTGAAGTCGCAGCCGACAACGAGGGCGTAGCGGACCTGCTCATTGCCGCGCATATACCGGCTGGTCTGTTCGACCGCGGTTACCATGCCGGCGCAGTTGGCGTTGGAATCCATCGTGATCGCCCGGTGCTTCCCGCCGAGCCGGTTATGAAGCAGCAGCGAATTGGTGGGGTACGTATATTCCGGCGTCTGGGTAGCGAATACGAACATATCGATATCTTCGGCGGCGAGACCGGAGGCCTCCAGCGCGCGCTGAGCCGCCTGAACACCCATCGTTAACGCATTCTCTTCGGCTGGGTCGGCAATATAGCGGTTCTCCCGGCCCATTGCGGCCATAAAATTGCGGATGTCCTTGCCCTGGCGATCGAAGTGTTCCAGGTAATAATCGTTATGGACAATTTTCTTGGGATGATAGTAGGCTGCCTGTCGAATCGAGACCGAAATATCCATAGAAGTTACCTCTTAAACTTCCCGGATTTCATAATGCTGAAGCTGTGTCGTACGTGCGACGCGGGACAGCTGCATTTTGAGAATCGGGTTGCGTTTAATGGTAAAGACTACGTTCTTGAAGCCGGAGTTTTTGTAGAGAATGAAGCACTGCTCCAGCATGGGCAGAACATCGGGAGACGATACGTTCAGCTCCGTGCAGTCCAGGATGATCTCGTACTGCTTCGGATCGAAAGCGCCAATCGCCCGGTTATAGTCGGCGATGAACAGCTCGGCGTCCTCGGTGGAGAAGGTCCCTCCTACCTTGACGTTCAGTGTGCTTGCATTTTTGTCTGTGTTGAGATTGAATGTACCCATGAATTAAAATGGCTCCTCTCCTATTATCAAAATGACGCGACAAAAAGTGGCAATTCGTTCGCCACTTTATCTTTTATCGGACGCAAGGCAAGAAATATTTAGGATATAAGACCTGAATGTGTAGAAAAACTACATATTAACGGAAGGGCCCCTGGGTACTGGGATTCATAAGCCGGAATGCCGTTCCTTTGCAAATGGACGATCAATTGGTATGATTACAGGGAAGCAAATTCGCCTTCATCGGAAGGCCATGGAGGATAAGACACTATGAATACACCCCAATTATCGCGAATGATTGACCATACACTGCTGAAGGCAGATGCCCGGAAGGAAGATATCGTCAAGCTGGCGGAAGAAGCCAAGCTCTACAAGTTCGCTTCGGTCTGCGTGAACCCGGCTTGGGTGAGCGTGGCCAGCGAAGTGCTGAAGGATACGCCTGAAGTCAAGGTCTGTACGGTAATCGGATTCCCTCTGGGCGCTTCAACGCCGGAGACGAAGGCATACGAGACTTCCGATGCCATTGCCAAAGGGGCAGGCGAGGTGGACATGGTTATCAACATCGGAGCGTTGAAGAGCGGAGACGATGCGCTGGTACAGCGTGACATCGCCGCCGTCGTGGAAGCGGCCAAGGGCAAAGCGCTGACGAAGGTCATTATCGAGACCTGCCTGCTGACGGACGAAGAGAAGGTGCGGGCCTGCGAACTGGCTGTGCAAGCCGGAGCGGACTATGTGAAGACGTCCACCGGATTCTCGACCGGGGGAGCCACCAAGGAAGACATTGCCCTGATGCGCCGGACGGTAGGCCCGGACATCGGCGTCAAGGCTTCCGGCGGAGTGCGCAGCGCCGAAGACGCGCTGATTATGATCGGCGCCGGTGCTACGCGCATCGGAACAAGCGGCGGCGTAGCCATCGCCAAGGGCGAACAGAATACCTCCGGTTACTAATCCGGAGGCTCCTCTTAACCGGGCTTCCGCCAACGATTGAACGCTGCGCTTCGATAAAACACTACCCTGATAAACAATTGTTTGTCGGGGTATTTGAAGTGCCAAAAATAAATGATATAATTCTGACCCGAATAATGTGAATTTCCTATTTCCAAGCAACGGGAGATATGAGAGAATGGGGTAACCATTTTTTCGCTACTAATATTTGGAGGAGGCTTACAAGATGACAGAAGAACGCAAGCTCGCATTTGAAACCCTCGCCATTCACGCCGGCCAGGAGATCGACCCGGTGACAGGGTCCCGCGCCGTCCCGCTCTACCAGACCACCTCTTACGGGTTCCGGGACACGGAGCATGCGGCCAATCTGTTCGGCCTGAAAGAATTCGGCAATATTTACACCCGGCTGATGAATCCTACCACCGATGTCTTCGAGCAGCGGATTGCGGCGCTTGAGGGCGGAGCGGGCGCGCTTGCGACCGCGTCGGGGTCGGCGGCGATTACCTTCTCGATTCTGAACATCGCCGGAGCGGGCGATGAGATCGTGTCCTCCTCCAGCCTGTACGGAGGCACTTACAATCTGTTCGCGATCACGCTGCCGAAGCTCGGCATCAAAGTACGGTTCGTGGACGCTTCCAATCCCGAGAATTTCCGGGCGGCCATCAATGAGAAGACGAAGGCCATCTTCGGCGAGACAATCGGCAACCCGCGCGGCGACGTGCTGGATATTGAAGCGGTTGCGGCCATTGCCCACGAGCATGGACTTCCTCTCATTGTGGATAATACGTTCCCCAGCCCGTACCTGCTGCGGCCCATTGAATTCGGAGCGGACATCGTTGTGCATTCGGCTACGAAATTTATCGGCGGACACGGGACGTCCATCGGGGGCGTCATCGTGGACAGCGGCAAATTTGACTGGGCCGCCAGCGGGCGGTACCCCGGCCTGACCGAGCCTGATCCGAGCTACCACGGCCTTGTCTATACCGAGGCGCTGGGGCCGATTGCCTATATTATCAAAGCCCGCGTTCAACTGCTGCGCGATGTGGGCGCCGCCATCTCTCCGTTCAATTCCTGGCAGCTGATTCAGGGCCTGGAGACGCTGCATCTGCGGGTCGCCCGCCACAGCGAGAATGCGCTCCGGGTAGCCCAGTATCTGGAGGCTCACGAGGATGTGGAGTGGGTCAGCTACGCCGGATTGCCGAGCCATCCTTCGTATGAATTGGCCCAGAAGTATTTGCCGAAGGGCCAGGGAGCGATTCTGACCTTTGGCATCAAGGGCGGGCGCGAAGCGGGCAGACGGCTGATCGAGAACGTGGAGCTGTTCTCCCATCTTGCGAATGTCGGCGATTCCAAATCGTTGATTATCCATCCGGCCAGCACGACGCACAGCCAGCTGACCGATGCCGAGCAGGTCACTGCCGGCGTGTCGCCGGAGCTGATCCGCTTGTCCATCGGCACAGAGAACATCGACGATATTCTGTATGATCTCGGCCAGGCCATCAAGGCCAGCCAGGTCGAGGTGACGGTGGGCTGATTGCCCCTTCTCCGGGATCAGCGCGCTTTTATCGCTTCTGCATAAATCGGGACGGTTGCCCGTATGTATGTAGTACCTTGCGAAAAAGGCGGTGCGATTAACATGAAGTATGAACCGAAGGAGCATCCTTCTTCTTTCGATCCATTGGGACGGCTGTGGGACAGCCGCACGGAACCGCCGCAAGAGATGGCGGTTTCTGCGGCGTCCGGGCCGTCTTTTTCCTTGTCTTACCGCGATCCGCGGCCGGCCTTCCTGGTCCTCCGGGAAGGCCGGCAGGAGCGGCGGGAACTGCGCGAGAAGCGGGAAGGAGAATATTCGGCGTCCGGACCGGTCTTGATCCGTACGGAAGAGTGGCTTCGCCTGCCGGAGATCGCGGAGCGGTATGAAGCCTGGCTGAACCGCCGGTCCGCGAGCCGGGAAGCCGAGCTTCGCCGCCTGTCCCTGCGGCTGCGGGCTGAAGCTGCCGCCTTGCTGGAGAGCCCCGGAAGCGACTGTGAAGTGCACCCCTTAGAATAGACATTGGAAAACCCCCCTGGTTATTCCGATAAAATCTAAGGGGTGCATTTTTATGGCGTTTAAAGGGCAGAAGCTCAAACAATATTCAG